>JAAUOQ010000368.1 GCA_012034795.1 Leptolyngbyaceae cyanobacterium CRU_2_3 | reverse complement strand
GATCCAGGGGCGTATTGATATTGCCCTTTTCTTTGTAACCGCGCACGTGCATGTTTTTATGGTTGGTGCGGCGGTAGGCAAAGCGGTGAATTAACCAGGGATAGCCGTGGAAGTTGAAAATAACCGGTTTATCCAGGGTGAACAGGCTATCAAATTCGCGATCGCTCAAGCAAAAGCCAACAGCACAGCCCAACCTAAGTTATGTTTGACCTTTCCCGAAAGCTTAACTAGCAATGGAATTGTTATTCTAGAAGGACTCAAACACAGTTTAGGAGAAGACATTCCAATGGTGGGGGGAATGACAGCCGATGACTATACTTTTGAGAAAACTTACCAATTTTTTCAAGATCAAGTCCTGAGCGATGCAGTTCCTGTGCTCCTATTTTCAGGAGATTTGCTAATTTCTCACGGTGTTTCCAGTGGATGGACCCCCATTAGTCCCAAAAGCTGCATTACCAAAGCGCAGGGTAATGTTGTCTACGAAATTGGGGGACAGCGTGCGCTCGATTTTTACAGACATTATCTCGGTACAGAGCGATTTGCTGCAAATTATGCTATCCACGCCCTAGCTGTCTTTGAAGAGCAGGATCGCTTCTACATGCGAGCACCCAATAGCTACGATCCAGAATCTGGTAGTGTCACCTTCTTTGCCGATATTTCGGAACAAGCGATTGTCCAAATTACTGATGCATCGCGTGAAGATATCCTGAGAGCCTCTTCAACTTCATTGCAAGAAGCGATCGCCCACTATCCAGGCACTGAGCCAACCACAGCCCTGTTAGTCTCCTGTGCTGCCCGCCGCCGTATTTTGGGAACCTTGACTTCCCAGGAATATCAATTGGTCAAAACTTATTTACCCCAAGGTTTACAATGCTGTGGGTTTTACGCCTACGGTGAAATTGCACCGCTAAGACGACACGGACAGACAAAATTTCACAACAAGACCTTTGTTACACTGCTCCTGGGAGATGCGTAAAGTATAATGAAAGACCCGGAGCAGATTCAAGAATTAGAGAAAACCATCCGTGTTTTACGAAAAAATTAGAACGTTCTGAGAAAGAGCGGGGACAAATTGAATCTGATGTCGCTACCAAAGAATTTTTACTAAAGAGCGTCATTCGCGAATTGCAAACATCCCAAACGACTTTAGAACAGAAGAGTCAAGATTTGCAGCAAGCGCTAGAAAAAATGCAAATGATGCAGTTAAAACTGATTCAAATTGAAAAAATGTCTGCCCTTGGACAGACCATCGCAGGCATTGCCCATGAAATCAATAACCCGATCAGTTTTATTTACGGGAATCTCTCTCACCTAACTGGATACATTCAAGACTTATTTAAGTTAATCCACTTATATCATCGTTATTTCCCATCTCCTCCAGCAGAGATTTGCTTAGAACGAGAGAAAATCGATATTGAGTTGATTGAAAACGATATTCCGGAGATTCTGCGATCGATGGATACAGGAACCCAGCGGATTCGAGATCTTGTTTTAGCACTGCGTAACTTTTCCCGCCTGGATGAAGCTGGCTACAAAGCAGTTGATCTCCACGAGAGTATTGATAATACGTTAATGATCCTCCAACCAAAATTGGCTAGAATTCAAGTCCTCAAACACTATGGTCAACTTCCGCTTGTGACTTGTGCGGTTGGAGATGTCAACCAAGTATTGATGAATATTCTGAGTAATGCTGCTGAGGCGATCGCTCAGAATATAACTCAGAAAACAGGGACAGCGATAGAGTCCGGCATAATTTCCATTCGGACTGAATATCAACCGATTCAGCAGGTTCTTATCTGTATTGAAGATAACGGTATCGGAATACCACCCAATATCATCAATAAAATATTTGATCCTTTCTTTACAACCAAAGAAATCGGCAAAGGTATCGGATTAGGACTGGCGATCGCCCGTCAAATTGTGGTGGAAAACCATGGCGGCAGCCTGGACGTTCAATCTGAGGTAGGGCGGGGGACTACCATCTTCCTCCGGCTTCCGAGTCAAGATTAAGATGTTAATTGCGCCCACCACACGAACCCTCAACCCCTTAACTCAGGGTGTTCCACAAGCCCCCTCTCAGTTGAAATGAATTGCAGATCTGCGTTATCGACTACTGGTCAAATAAGCAATGGGTTGATGATAAGACAAGGGGAGCCGCAGTGTTCCAGACAAAATCCGGTTATGACGATTGGGAGAAGATGCCCATAGTAAGTTTAAGGCGCTAATAATTTCTTGTTCATCTAGCGCCCCTTCATAGCTAAACTCAATAGAAGGCGTCCCCTCCAAACACTTCCAATCGATATTCAACCGTACCATAGTTAGCATCTAGATATGCTTCTTCATCGGTTTCGTAAGACTCTTCATAGTTCTGACTATTGTCATACCATTGATGATCTGGATAACTTTCATAATCCTCATACTCATCATCCTGGTATGACGCAAAGGGTGACGAATAACATCCTAAATAAGGTACATAAGGTACATAGGAAGGAGAATAATAGCTAGATGGCAAGAGATGTGGCTGCACAGTTGGATAGATAGATGGAGAGTAACTCCATAGGGGCTGATGACAGTTCTCTTGAGTATATCCTTGATGTGAATCATCGGTGTCATCGTTATGCCTATTGTGATAGGCACCATACGCCTTGATGGAAGCCTGACGAACCGATCGCCGCCTACTTTTTTGAGGGCGACGGACATAGAGAAACCGACCAAAGAGAAATCGACACAATGCGATCGCCAATCTACGGAAAAGACTCATGGGTTTAGTCATCGAAACTCTAGCAGATGATGTTTGAACGCTGAGCAAATTTTATTCAACAATTGAGAATTTAATCCAGTGAATTTTTAAGTAGTGCGTTAATTTTTAGTAAGGGCATTGATTTCTCTAGAGGTTAAATCATACAGCCGATAAACCTGTTGATTAATCTCCGCTTCTAATCGATCGATCGCTTTTCTGGCAGATCCAGACTCAATGTCCGCCTGTAGCTTGAGTCGATCATCCACCCAAGCCGTAATTTGCTCATAGCTGCGTTGGGCTAAGGCATGGGTAGGAATTGGCATAGGCAACTGCCGCAGGTGAGGGGGGCCAATGCGAAGATAGCCGCCCTGTAACCGATTTCCTCCAAAGCAGTTGCAGAAATAAACGCTCAGCAAATGGCTATTGAGCAAGCCCACAAGATAGCGCAAATCTATAGCCACATTTTCTTGAATCATTAATTTTTGGATCACTGAAGTAGATTTTCCTGCCAACATACAGCCTTCTAGATCCAGAGCACATTCCAACACCTGAGACATGCCTGCCACAATGATTTTGGGTTGCTGTGCTTGTTGCCTGCGTTTGAGGGGCAAATTTGCAAGTTGCTCTGCCAGAATCACAGGATGAAGGTAGGTTTGCCCCAAATAGCGGAGCGGCTTTTTGCCCCACAGAAAGCTGTAGCGATCGATTGTCCCGCTGTTTGCCAGCTTTAGATCACTGGGTCTAAGATCAGCCTGATCTTGAATCCAGGGAGCGAGGGCATAGGCTTCTGCTACTGTAGCAGCACCCATAACTTGAGCAATGTCTGCCAATTTAGGATAAGCCTGGAGGCGATCGATCCAGTCAGCCTGTTGCACCCAAACTCCAATTCGCCAGGGTTGGTTGGTGTTTGCTAGTAATAGCTGAGTCGATCGCCCAACCTGATCAAGGTTCTGCATCTGTTCACACAAAGTTGCAGGCATGGTTATTGGAGGTACGGATTTTGCAGGTTGAGCCTCCTGCTTTTGGGCCTCCTGCTTTTGGGCCTCCTGCTTTTGGGCCACATAGACCAGCGGATAAACCGCAGCCCGAAAAGCAGCGACGCCAGAATAGTCTCGGATTTCTAGCAACCGCGTTTGCTGAACCAGCAGCGATCGCGTTGTGGCTGCATAAGGTGCTGATGCCAGCTTGTTGGGCACCACCAAACTCGTGAAACCCCCTGGCTTGCACAATGACAGTGCTTTCTCAATAAACACACAGAAAAGATCCCAGTTACCCGTTGCTGTCTGATACTTGGCTGTACAGTATCGTCGCCAATCTGGTAAGTGGACCGTCATCCATTCTGAGTCCAGATAAGGTGGATTGCCAATCACCAGATCAAACCCGCCGGATTGGATAATTTCTGGAAAGGCTTGCTCCCAGTCCAAGGACATGATGCGATCGGGTAATTGTTTTTCCCAAACCCGTCTTGATAAAATCTGAGCCAATTAAGGCATTACCACATTGAATATTTCGGCTGAGATCTGGCAGGGGGCAAGCACTGTGATCCGACTGCTCTAAGCACTTGAATCCTAAAGCGAGTTTGGTAATCGCGATCGCTTGGGGGTCAATATCCACTCCATAAATGTGATTGAGCAAAATGCGCGATCGGGCTGCCCCACTCAGATGCCATACTCCATCTTGGCTCTGTTCAATCCAGTGTTTTTTTAGAGACTGCTGCAAATCCTGAGTCAGGTAAACCTGGAGGTACCAGTCTAATAAAAATTGATAAGCTAACAACAGGAAAACGCCACTGCCACAGGCAGGGTCTAGCAAAGCCAGAGCGCCAGAACAAGGTAAAAGCCTGGAGAGAGAGTTTTGCAGAATGTAAGTGACGATCGCTTTAGGGGTGTAGTAGATACCCCCTGCTTTTTGGGAGGCAGATTTTTTGGGGGGAAG
>JAAUOQ010000367.1 GCA_012034795.1 Leptolyngbyaceae cyanobacterium CRU_2_3 | reverse complement strand
AGACGACAAAGTGATCCCCTTACCGCCTGATCTGGTTGGGCCGAATCCCATATTGGCGCAGACCTACCTGCAAACGATCAGTGTTGCCTTTTTGGGAACTTATGTGGCAAAGCAGCCTCAATATCGGGCTTATTTAGGGGCTGCCTATGTGCAACTGCTGAGTCAGCCCTCGCTCTCTATAGATCTGGTGCGATCGCTCACCCCTGATCAGCTTACCAATGTAGAACGGGGACGTCCGGCTGGGGTGATTGTCCCAAACACCGATACTTCTGGTACTGGAACAGGTGGATAGCCTTAAATAAGTTCTACTCAGTTCTGCGTATCTAGAATAAAATGAGAAACACGAATATTTAGCATGAGATCGATCTGCCTATAGAACTTCGCCTCAGACCGCCTTATGACCGCCTCAGACAGTTTTTTGCTATAATTTTGGTATATTTTGATGTTTTGAAGTTTAAGACAGCTTCAAACCATATAAAGGAGCGTTTCACCCATGACGACAGACTACGGTGCCGACCAGATTCAGGTTTTAGAAGGTCTAGAGCCTGTCCGGAAGCGACCTGGTATGTACATTGGTACCACTGGTTCCCGTGGGTTACATCACTTAGTTTATGAAGTGGTGGATAACTCCGTTGACGAAGCCTTGGCAGGCTACTGCAAAAATATTCAAGTCAAGCTGGATGCCGATGGCTCTGTCACTGTTACCGATGATGGACGGGGTATCCCGACAGACAAAATTGCCCGTACTGGCAAATCTGCCTTAGAAACAGTCATGACCGTGCTGCACGCAGGCGGCAAATTTGGCGGCGGTGGCTACAAGGTTTCAGGAGGGTTGCATGGCGTGGGAATCTCCGTAGTCAATGCCCTGTCTGAATGGGTCGAGGCAACGGTTTGGCGAGAACAGAAGGTTCATACTCAGCGCTTTGAACGGGGTATAGCCGTCACTGAGTTGCAAGTTCAACCTGGAGCAGGCGATCGCACAGGTACTTCTATTACCTTTAAGCCCGATATTCAAATTTTTAGCACGGGTATTGAGTTTGACTATAATACGCTGTCAGGCCGTCTGCGCGAACTAGCCTATCTCAATGCTGGCGTAGAAATTACGTTCACTGACAATCGGCTAGAGCTACTCAAAATCACTGAGCCTAGGGTGGAAACCTACCATTATGCTGGCGGCATCAAGGAATACATCACCTACATGAACAGCGACAAACAACCGCTGCATGAAGAGGTTGTGTATGTGCAGGGCGAGCGCAACAATGTGCATGTGGAAGTCGCTTTGCAATGGTGTGTCGATGCCTATACTGATAACATTCTGGGTTTTGCCAACAACATCCGTACCATTGATGGCGGTACGCACCTAGAAGGGCTAAAGGCAGTGCTGACGCGGACGATGAACTCGATCGCCCGCAAACGCAATAAGCTCAAAGAAGGGGATTCTAACCTGGCTGGCGAGAATGTCCGCGAAGGCTTGACAGGTGTGATTTCGGTAAAGGTGCCCGATCCAGAGTTTGAAGGTCAGACCAAGACGAAACTGGGCAATACGGAAGTGCGCGGAATCGTGGATTCGCTGGTTGGGGAAACCCTCACAGAGTATCTAGAGTTTCGCCCGGCTGTGGCAGATGCAATTTTAGAGAAAGCGATTCAAGCCTTTAATGCCGCTGAAGCTGCAAGACGGGCCCGAGAACTGGTGCGTCGGAAGTCGGTGCTGGAATCTTCGACATTGCCAGGCAAACTGGCAGATTGTAGCTCCCGCGATCCATCTGAGTCCGAGATCTTCATTGTAGAAGGGGATTCTGCGGGAGGGAGCGCCAAGCAAGGACGCGATCGCCGTTTCCAAGCCATCCTGCCCCTACGAGGCAAAATCCTGAACATTGAAAAAACAGACGACGCCAAAATCTATAAAAATACTGAAATTCAAGCCCTGATCACGGCATTAGGGTTGGGCATCAAGGGCGAAGAGTTTGATCCGTCTCAGTTGCGCTATCACCGGATTTGTCTGATGACCGATGCTGATGTGGATGGGGCGCACATCCGAACGCTACTGCTCACTTTCTTTTACCGCTATCAGCGATCGCTGGTTGACCAAGGCTATATTTACATTGCCTGTCCACCGCTCTACAAAATTGAGCGGGGGCGCAATCACTACTACTGCTATAGCGATCGCGAACGCAATCAAATCACGGCTGGATTTCCGGAAAATGCCAAGTATGAAGTCCAACGCTTTAAAGGCTTGGGTGAAATGATGCCACAGCAGCTTTGGGATACAACCATGAATCCAGAAAGCCGCACCCTCAAGCGAATCGAGATTGAAGATGCTGCCGAAGCAGATCGGATCTTTACCGTGCTAATGGGCGATCGGGTGGCTCCTCGCCGTGAGTTTATCGAAACCTATGGCTCAAGGCTGAACCTGGCTGATCTCGATATCTAGGTGATGTCGGTTCGCACATAAACTGCAATTAGTCGCGCATTCAAATCTTATCGCGCGATATTTGCAAATTTGTCAGTCCAGTCACTCTGAAAGTGCTTGTTGAACTCGGCACTAAATCTAGCTGTAATAGCACCTAACCCTCAGTGCTGGCCGAGCTTTACCCTTGTTGATGATTCTTCTTTAGTTGTGGATTACCGAACTAAATCTGAGCTTAAAATGGAGATGACGAGCAGATGGACCACAGAGAGCATTTGGAGCCAGCACTGCATGGAGCGAAGCCAACACCATGACACAGGCACTTGAAAACCAAGATCATTAGAGGACAAGGTAGCTGTTTACTACGATCGCACATGGGAGCAGTTCAAGCACATTCAGAAAGGCTTAGAAGACTCCCCTAGTGTACGGCTATTCTTTTACGAGGGCGTAGTTGAAGTATTCATGCCAGGGCAACCACATGAGATTTTCAAGAGAGTTATTAGCTCTCTATTAGATTTTTTCTTTTTACATTTCAATATCAAGGTGACTCCGACCGGTTCGTCCACTCAAGAGCAAGAAGGGGTAGCTTCTGCACAGGCAGACGATTCATTCTGTTTTGGAGAAGTTAAACCGATTCCAGATTTGTCGATTGAGGTAATTTTTACGAGTGGATCTATCGCTAAACTTCGGCGGTATCAAGCGTTAGGAGTGCCTGAAGTGTGGCTTTGGGAAGACGGGCTTTTCACCCTACATCGCTTGGGAGAGAACGGATATACCAGAATCCACAAAAGTCAGATCCTTGAATTGGAGAAGTTAGATATTGAATTACTTTCTCGCTGTGTCCTAATCGGGGAGACAGACTGGTTAGAAGCGATGCGGACGTTCAGGACGGCGATTTCAAGAGGCGAGTAGACAAAGCGTAGAGATGACTTGTGGTTTTGAAATTTGCAGACTGTGCGTGATTCATTGGGGAAATTTGCAGCTTATACGGGAAAAATTCTCAGCTTATTGCAACTGAAACAGGCTAAAAGTCCCAATTTCCGTTCAAAAATTTGCAGCTTATGTGCGAACCGATACTGATCTCGATATCTAAAAGAGACTGGGCGCACATTTGGGGCAATTTGTCGCAAAATACTGCGCGCTTCAATTTGCTAGCAAACGCCGCTTTGGACATGACGAAGGAGCCGAACTTACCTTTGGGGTGGCGACTCTGTTTGTGGTGTCTTACTTAGCAGAGGCTCAGATCTGTCACTATGTTTCAGGCCACTCGCCAACGTCTTGCGCTCTGGTATACAACCGTTACCGCTGTTTTAATCCTGCTGTTTGCCAGTGGCTTTTACTGGTATGTCCGAAACACGCTGGTCGAAAGAATAGACGACACCTTAAATCATGTGGTGGAAGTGGTAGAGCGATCGCTCGTCATTGAATCCTCAGAACCTAGGGTAGGGAAGGAAGATTCTCAACTTTTTCATATCAATTTGGATGCGAGTTTCCGTAGCAATGCCAATGCTGTCGAAGATGATCATATCGATCTGGAATGGTTTAACCCAGATGGACAGTTACTCTGGTCTACCTTTTCAGAACCTTTAGATGTGCCGTTGCATCCGAGTAGCGGGGAAACAGTATTTGTCGGATTGAAAAGTGGATTGAAAAGACGAGCAGCAGCCGAAATAGCAAATTGGGCTGAAGAGCAAGGCGAGTTACGGCAAGTGACTCAGCGCGTCCAAGTTAAATCACAGGTTTTGGGTTATCTGCGCGTCAGCCATCCTTGGTTTGAAGTCAGCAAGCCGAGCCAGCAGTTGATTCGAGATTTGAGTATCGGTACAGTTTTAACCGTAGGAGCCGTAGCCGCGATCGGCTGGTTTCTATCAGGGTTGGCTATGGCTCCAGTCCGAGACTCGTATCAACGCCTTAAACAATTTACGGCTGATGCATCTCACGAACTGCGTAACCCGATCGCAGTGATTCAAACCAATGTGCAGGTCGCTCTAGCTGATCCCGATCCACACTTGCAACAAGATCAGATGAGAGTGATTGAACGATTAACCCGACGCTTGGGCAAGTTAGTTGATGATCTCTTGTTTCTAGCCCGACAGGATAGCAGCATCACGCCTTTGCAGTTAAAACCGTTCTGTTTAGCTGAGTTGCTTCAAGAAGTGGTGGAAGAGCAACGGGCGATCGCCACAGAGAAATCTTTATGTCTGGCGCTAACATTGCCCGATGCTATCCTTAAAGATGCAATCCCTAAAGATGCTGGGTCGAGCACGCTGATTCA
>JAAUOQ010000022.1 GCA_012034795.1 Leptolyngbyaceae cyanobacterium CRU_2_3 | reverse complement strand
CTCCAGCCGCAGAAGTCACCGGAGGAATACGCAAAAGATCCATCATGGGAACTTCTTGCTTGTATTGCAACGCCTCATCATTGATAAAACTGTAGCCCACTAAATCCCCATTGCTGGCAACGCCCGCACGATACTCTAGGTCTTTCTTAAAGGTTGGTATCGTTCTCCAGGCTTTGTCAATGTTGTCATAGAGCGCTGTTTTCAACCGCTCTTGCTCCGTTGGATCTGTAATGACAGGTGAATTGCTCAGTAGCACTGCCCCTGCCTGCTCATCGGCTGAACCCAAGGGAGTGGCTGGACTGGGACTCGTTGGATTAGGACTAGGAGAGGTTCCCGCATTCGGTGAGGCTGGGCTAGCCGTCCCAACAGCACTGGAGGAGGAAGGCAACCCCTCTGGCGTTGCACCATCAGTTGCACTATCAGAGGTAGGCTGAATCCGTTGAATGGGCGGAACTGGGATCAAGAATAGGGCGAAAGCTGCCGCAATTAAACCCACCGTACCCAGTGCAGGTGCAGTAGCACGCTTGGCCATTGGCTCTTGAGCAGCCACATGGCGCTTGGGCAAGGGATGCAAATGCAGCGCTAAATCGGGTAGGGTTTGAGCATCTGCGTAGAATTGATCGATCGCTTCTACTAAATCAAACAGTTGAACCGTGGTTAGGGTCACCTGTTGAGAAGCGCTTGAGAGCGTAGTGCCATCGCTCACCTGTTGTTGCACTATCAATTGATGTAAGTTTTTGTCAATCTGCTCTAGTTTTACTAGCTTATTGGGGTTTTGGCGATCGCGATGGGTTGCGATATGAGAAACACTACTCAAAAACTCTTGAGCATAATCACTGACTGTGACCACCAAACTTTCTAAAAAATCTCTGCCTCCTGTTAGAGGCTGTTCCTGTCCCGAAAAATAACATTCAACGTTGGAAATGATGGACACAGGTGGACGGGCCATTGCCCCTGCCGAGATATCCGCTAATCCTTCAAGAATTAATTTGCAACTTGGCAGGCTGTATTGACGTTGAACGTTCATGCCACTTCTCCATCAAACAGACTACTCCAAAGGCGCTGTATTCCCGCTGTACCTGTACAAAACAACAGTTGCCCCAACAAATTCAGCGCTAGTTGATTCAGCTTTTCATCATCATAGGCCATCACTGCTGAGCGTTTGGGGTTCATACGCGATCGGAAATGCGTCCGAAACCGCTCTAAGTAACTAGCTAGTCGAGGAGAATGGTCAAGACTGAGTTGTTTTTCAGTTAACTGCTCATACGCTAGCAGCAGTTGCCGCAGCACCGCAGTGAGTTGCTTAGACAGATGACAGATCACCACGACTAAGGCCTTAGCTTCTGTGAGACTCAGAGGACGACGTTGGCTATTGCGCCGTAGCGGGTTGGTAGCTCGCAATCGCCAAACTACCACACGATTTTTGATGATGTCCTGCAACTCCAGTTCTTTAGATGCCCACAGAATTGCCTCAGAACCGCCTAGATCTAGAGCTTCGATCGCCAAAAGCATTAGATCGATCTGTTGGCGAGTTCGGCGCGGACTTACCCCATCGGGCACATTGGGATCAGGTAGCGTATCGAGAAGAATTGCCATTTGCTGCGGGGGCGGACTATTTGTAACTTGCATTTCCCTTGGGAACAAACTTCAGCAGGACTCTACTAAACTGCACACTCGGTCGAAGTCCATACACATAGACTTGACAAACTAGACTTGACAAACGCCTTATCCTAGCACTTTAGCTAAAACATATCGCGAGTTAAAACATATCGCGTTCAACTTTCACTGACTTGAGACCCTAACTTCAAAATCCTGACTTCAGAGACGAACTGTATGGCTCTAGTGTGCCCAAATCTGGCAAACTGCTTTGCGTCAGCAACAATCTGTTAGGTTTAGGCTAGGCAGGTTTAGACCTGTAAGACCTAGATAAGAGTTACAAGAGGTACACCTGCCCAGATCGGCCCCCATCTGGCGGCTCACACCATAAGATACCTAGAGCCTCAGATACCTAGAGTCTCTAAGCTTCTACTTTGACGCCACGCCAAAAGGCAACATAGCCCTCAATATTTTTGCAGCATCTTTTGTTTGGGGGTAGTACCAGGCTGCATCTGGATTAGATTTGCCGTTTACTTCGAGCGTGTAATAGCTAGCGACGCCTTTCCAAGGGCAGGTCGTATGAGTATTGCTAGGCTTAAAGTATTCAGACTTGATGGCATCTGGCGGAAAATACTGGTTTCCCTCCACGACTTCGCACTTGTCACTTTCGGCTAGCACTGTGTCATTCCAAACCGCTTTAGGCATGAGAAAAATCCTCCAGGTTAATGTCAGAGACTGACAGATGATATTCCGTCCCTTCAATCCTTTAATTCTAGGGTGCGGGAGCAGAACATAGGAGATCAGGAATGAGTAACAGTCAGCAACGAGGTTCAGCAATTAGTCCAGGATAGCCTCTTGTGTCAATTGCCCAATTTTTCTAACATTTCATCTTAAATCTGCTACTCCAATGCCAAACTGTGCGGAGGAGGATTTGCCGCAATTCAGGAGTGACTCCCATGACCCAATCTGCCTCTCAATCTGCCTCTCAGCCTGTGCCACTGACTAGCCCTACACCCAATTATGATTCAGTACAGTCTATTCCAGAAATGTGGGCGATCGCCGCTCAAGCCTTTGCGTCGATTTCTGCGGTGTATGCTCCCCATGCCAAACCGGCAGCGAAGCTGACTTATGCGGCACTATACCAGCAATTTCAGCAGTTTGCCGCAGGACTACAGGCGTTGGGGATTCAGGCAGATCGGGATGCACCTGTGCCACCTCGGATTGGGTTGATTGCCGACAATAGCCCCCATTGGCTGGTGGCAGACCAGGGAATTATGCGATCGGGTGCGGCCAACGTGGTTCGCAGTTCTCAAGCCGATGTCGAGGAACTGCTGTTTATTTTGAAAGACAGTGGAGCGATCGCCCTCGTTGTCGAAGATTTAGCCACACTGACGAAACTTCGTCGAGGTTTGGCAGATCTGGCACTTCAGTTTGTGATTTTACTCTCTGAAGAAGAGCCACCCGCAGAACCGTTCAAAGTCCTCAAGTTTTCCCAGGTACTGGAATTGGGTCAAACGTTCGACCTTCAGCCGGTTTACCAAACTCGCGACACGCTGGCCACGCTGATGTACACCTCTGGCACTTCTGGTAGACCCAAAGGCGTCATGCTCAGCCACGGAAATTTAATTTCACAAGTGCTGGCAGTTCGTTCTGTCTTGCATCTTCAGCCTGGAGAGAGGGTGCTGAGCATTTTGCCGATTTGGCATTCCTATGAGCGATCGTTTGAGTACATCGTATTTTCCTATGGCTGCACCCAAACCTACACCACGATTCGGCATGTCAAAAATGATATCAAGCAATACCAGCCCCACTACATGGTGGCTGTGCCCCGTTTATGGGAGTCGATTTACGAAGGGATTCAAAAACAGTTTAGGGAGCAACCGGCTAGCAAACAAAAGTTAGTCAACTTTCTACTTCAGCAAAGTCAGCGCTATGTCGAAGCCCGCCGTCTAGCACAGGGGCTTGACTTGAAGCACCTCCATCCCTCTCCAGTAGAACGATTACTTGCCAGTTTGCAAGCCGCCGCCTTATTGCCTGTGCATCTGTTGGGCGAAAAATTGGTTTACCAGAAGGTGCGAGAGGGCATGGGCGGGGCCGTTAAGTATTTAGTGAGTGGCGGTGGATCGATCGCCGATCATTTGGAAGATTTCTTTGAAATTGTCAATATCCAAATTCTTAGTGGTTATGGACTAACCGAAACCTCTCCCATCACCAATGTCCGCCGTCCAGGGCGCAATCTACGCGGGGCGGATGGTCAGCCGTTTGGCGATGCGGAGATTCGCATTGTTGATCCAGAGTCGCGTCAGCCGTTGCCGATTGGACAACAGGGACTCGTGCTAATTCGGGGTTCTCAGGTAATGCAGGGCTACTACAACAATCCCCAGGCAACTCAGAAGGCGATCGATCCCCAAGGTTGGTTTGACTCAGGTGATCTCGGTATGCTAACGGCTGAGCAGGATTTGATTATTACTGGACGCGCCAAAGATACGATCGTTTTGACAAACGGCGAAAATATTGAACCACAACCGATTGAAGATGCCTGTATCCGCAGCCCCTATATTGACCAAATTATGCTGGTTGGGCAAGATCAGCGATCGCTGGGGGCATTAATTGTTCCGAATCTAGAAGCGTTAAAGCAGTGGGCAGCAAACCAAAACCTGACTTTACACCTGCCGGGTACAGTGGCTCCGGGTACAGTGGCTGAGGCAAGCACAATCACCCTGGAGAGCAAACCTATCCAAGATCTTTTTCGGCAGGAAATGATCCGAGAAGTGAAAAACCGTCCTGGCTATCGGGCTGACGACCGAATTGCTGTTTTTCACCTGCTGAACGAACCATTCACCATCGAAAACGGTCTGTTAACCCAAACCCTCAAGATCCGCCGCGCTGTAGTAACAGAACGCTATCGCGGTATGATTGACGAGATGTTTGCCTAAGAGTGTGAGTCATAACGTGAGTTATCCATAAAGCCGAATCACTGATAACTTGTAGCTCTCAGTATCCCATGACACTGACCTAATGTATTACCTGTATTGCGCGTAATACATGGGTCATGCTGTTATGAATGGCACTGTTACGTGACCGTGATTTACCCTAGCAACCTTTTACCTGTGACAGGTGCCAGTTCCTTGCTTGAAAGTGCCTTATGTAAACTGCCTGATGTGCAGTTAGCATGGATTAAGCAACTGTTTGTTCAGGCGTATTTTGTGGGTTTGTTTAACCTGATCGCGCTACGTCCAAATTTCCTGCCCAACCTCAATACTTTAATCTCGTGTTCATGGAAGCCTCTAAATCTCATCTGCTCTTAAAACGAGCTGTTAATGTTAAAGCGATCGTTACCCCTCGCTGGAAAGAGGAGGTGCAGCAGCAATCTCAAGCCCAAATTAACCAACTTGATGCTCAAATGCAGCAAGTGGATACAGAAGGTCAGCGAGTGATGGCTGATATCCGCAGGCAAGGGCACGAAACCACTAACCCCATGGTGGCTCAACAACTTCGAGAGCTTGAGGCGCAGGTTAGTCAAAAGAAAAGTGAAATTTTAGGCAGAAAAACTCAGGTCTTGCAGCAGTTGCAGCAAGCTCAACTGATGGAGATGGAACAGGAAGTCAACCAAGGACAAATTGAAGGCTTTTTTCGGGTAGAAACCGGAGACAACCTAATCCGCAAAATGCAGGTAGAAATTTTATTGAGAGATGGTGAAATAGTAGAAATTCGCGGAGATCTATAACCCCATGATTAATGAAGTCTTCATGCCTGCTCTCAGCTCCACAATGACCGAAGGCAAGATTGTCTCATGGGTTAAGTCGCCTGGAGATAAGATCGAGCGCGGTGAAACGGTCGTGATTGTGGAATCCGACAAGGCTGATATGGATGTAGAGTCTTTCTACGAGGGCTACCTGGCAACAATTATTGTTCCGGCTGGAGAAGCAGCACCTGTCGGCTCAGCGATCGCTCTCATTGCTGAAACCGAAGCTGAAATTGAAACTGCACAGCAGCAAGCTATATCTACCGCTGCACCACTTACTACACCGATGACTGCGCCTGCCCCTGCAATGGCGGAAGTGCCTGTAGTGGTTTCCCAGAATGGACGACCTGTGGCTTCTCCGCGTGCTCGGAAATTAGCCAAAGACCTTAAGGTAGATCTCAGCACTTTGAAAGGCAGTGGCCCTTACGGACGCATCGTGGCAGAAGATGTGGAAGCAGCAGCCGGTAAAGTCAGTCAGTCTGCCAGTGCTCCATCTACACCTGCGCCTGTGCCTGCGCCTGCTGCCCCGCTTATCCCAACTTCCCTGCCCAAAGTTTTCCCCTCTGCTGCGCCTGCCCAACCTGGTCAAGTGGTGGCGCTCAATACGCTGCAAAATGCCGTTGTGCGAAACATGATCAGCAGTCTGCAAGTGCCAGTCTTCCGAGTAGGGTACACAATTACTACTGATAATTTAGATCGGCTCTATAAGCAAGTGAAGTCCAAGGGCGTTACGATGACTGCGCTGTTGGCAAAAGCAGTCGCAGTGACACTGCAAAAGCATCCGTTACTGAATGCTTTCTATACAGAACAAGGGATTAACTATCGGGGTGCCATCAACGTGGCGATCGCCGTTGCCATGGAAGATGGCGGTTTAATCACGCCTGTGCTGCAAAACGCCGATCAGCTTGACCTCTATTCGCTATCTCGCAATTGGAAAGATTTGGTTAATCGCGCTCGCTCTAAGCAACTCCAGCCGGAAGAATATAATAGCGGTGGATTCACCATTTCCAATTTGGGCATGTTTGGGGTCGATCGCTTTGATGCGATTCTCCCTCCTGGACAGGGGGCAATTCTGGCTGTGGGTGCATCTCGCTCTCAAGTGGTTGCCACACCCGACGGCATGATGGGGATTCGCAATCAAATGCAAGTCAACCTTACTTGCGATCATCGGATTATCTATGGCGCCACAGCGGCAGCTTTCCTACAAGATCTGGCAAAGCTGATTGAAACGAATGCTGAGTCGCTGACGCTTTAAGGATCAGGATTAAACCTATCAAGATTAAATTTCAGCAGCAGGGACAACGAGGGAGTTGGGGGAGCGATATGCACCCGCTTCCCATTTGCTTTTGCCGTGCTCAACATAGCGTAGAATCTGTTGTGTATTGTGTTTAGAAGGAACGATAAGCAATGCCCGAAGCAGTGGGTGTAATTGAAACGCTAGGATTTCCCTCGGTTCTGGCAGCAGCAGACGCAATGGTAAAGTCTGGCCGGGTGACGATCGTCTATTACGACATTGCTGAGAGTGGCGAACAAGTTGTTGCCATTCGAGGCCCCATTCCGAAGTCCGCCCTGCGATGGAGGCAGGCATTGAAGCAGCCGACAAAGCTCCACCCAACGGTAAACTGGTTACTTACTATATTGTTCCTAACCCTCCAGAAAACGTCGAAGCCGTCTTACCGATTCACTACACCGAGCAAGTTGAGCAATTCCGGTGGATGTGATTAGAAAATGGTGATTAGGAGTATGGTCCAGCGGAACATCGACTCTTAAACGGAGTAGATCTACAGATTTAAATCTAAATTTCTTCATAACTTCACAATTAACGATCGCTTTTGGAGCGTAACTTCAGGAAGCTGTAGTTATAACAGAAGCGAGCCGTTTATGCGGCCATCCTTTGGTTAATTCGTGATTAGGAGCTTTGAAATCCATGAGTGGAGTGATGTCACGCCCGCTAGATAAAGCGATCGCCCCTGACCCCATCTCAGGTGATCAAAGCAAACTATTACAGGGAGAAATCTTACTCCATACGCGATCGCATACGGCTTGGGGAGGAGCAGTGACAGCCCAAATGTATATCCCCATGGGGCGACCGCAGGTTTGGCAGCAGTTAACTGATTACCCTCGCTGGGTACAATTTTTCCCAGATTTGATCCGCAGCGAAGTCGTTAATCGGCTGGAAGGACGCAGTTCTAAACGTCTATACCAAGTCGCTCGCAAAGCTTTCTTTATGTTTGCGGCTCAGGTTGAAATATATCTGAAAGTGTTTGAAACTGTCCAAGCGAGTTGGCAACAAATTCAGTTTCAAATGGAAAAAGGTAGCTTTCATGACTTTGCTGCAAACCTTCACCTGCAAGACTTTGAGGCGGGTACTCTCTTAACCTATACCGTCCAGGCAACGCCTAGCTTGCCGGTGCCTAGCCCTCTCATTCAAGAAGCGATGCGGCTAGATTTACCTGCTAATATGCGAAAGATGCGACAAGTCCTGTGCGGAAACTAGTAGACTCCTTAATCCTAGGAGTTTTAGCTATCGAGGCACTGATTGAATGACCACTATTTTGACCAATGATGACGGCATTGCAGCGCCAGGGTTGCGGTCGCTTCTGCAAGCAGTTCAAGCCCAAGGTATCGTTAACTTGGCGATCGTAGCTCCTAAAAGTCCCCATTCCGGCTGTGGACACCAGGTTACCACCCATCGTCCTATTCACGTTGCAGCCCATAGCAAGGCTGAATTTGCCATAGATGGCACCCCTGCCGACTGTACTCGAATCGCTATCAGCCATTTATTTCATGATACTCAACTGGTGTTGGCTGGCATCAATGCAGGGGGCAATTTGGGTGCTGATGTTTATACTTCCGGCACAGTAGCCGCCGTCCGAGAAGCCGCTTTACATCGAATTCCAGGAATTGCCATTTCTCATTACATTCATTACCAAAGGGCGATCGATTGGAATCTGGCAGCTCGCTTAGCCGTGAGAGTGCTAGACAAGTTGTTGGCTGATGCCGTTGAACCGGGCACCTATTGGAATGTCAACTTACCTCACCTGGATGCCGATTCTCCAGAGCCAGAAATCATTATTTGTCCGCTCTGCACACAGCCTCTACCTACTGCTTATCGAGTAGAAACAGACAATTTCTACTATGCTGGTGACTATAGCAAGCGAGTGCATGACCCTGGCTCAGATGTAGAAATTTGCTTTTCGGGCCATATTGCTGTCACTCCTATCCAGCTTTAAGGGCAAACTAGAAAGATTCCTCGTGACTCCATGCCATCTGCTATGACTCAAACACTTCAGTCTCGTGCAATGCTTGTTTTGTTCACAGGAAGTCTGGTCCTTACAGTTTCAGCCTGCGAGAGTAACTCGGACAGGTTGTTGGATCACTCAAGTTCTTCGTCTGCTCCTCCAGCCGCTGCCATTACCTCTTCTACAGCAGCAGCATCTGAACCTGCCATGACAGCTTCTCCCAAGTCAAGCGTGGTTCAGGTCGATAGTTACAACCAGGCAATTACCCGTGCTTCTAATGCCTTTAGCATGAGTCAACTAGCTCAGTCTAGTGATGATTGGCGGCTGGTTGCGGGTCGTTGGCAGCAGGCGATTCAAATCATGACTTCGATTCCTCAAACTAGCTCACGTCATAGCCAAGCTCAAAAAAAGCTAACGGAATACCGCCGCAACTTAGCCTACGCTCAGCGACAAGCCAATCGAACTAATACCACGCTCAATCCAGATGGTGTTATTGTCCTATCGCCTCGCATAGAAGATCGTTCTAGGGGACCGCTTCAGCCCACTTCACCACAAAATCTGGCGTTTCCACCTCAGCAAACACCTGGTTCTACAGCAGGACAGCCGCGTGTATTTGCAGTGCCGATTGTTCGACGCGCAGGCAATACTCCTGTTGTCAACGTTACATTTAACGGCAGCCAAACTTTTGAGATGATTGTAGATACGGGAGCCAGTGGTACATTGATTACCCGATCGATGGCAGATAACCTACGGCTGATTCCCGTTGCCCAAGCTAGCGTTGATACGGCAAGCCAGCGTAATGTCACTGTGCCGTTAGGATATGTCAGTTCTATGGAAGTAGGAGGAGTAACGGCCCAACATGTTTTGGTGGCTGTTGCTGGGCCTGAACTCGGCATTGGGCTATTAGGTCACGACTTCTTTGGTAGATATGATGTCACCATTCGAGAAAATCAAGTGGAGTTTAGCGAACGCTAAGGAGATTGCCCCAGCATCCATAACGAAAGCAGCTTTCAAAACTATGGAGTAATTGGGCGGCCACGAGGTTCTCGAATAAAGAGCAGGGGTATCAAGGATAGGACTCTTCAAAGACTAGAAAAGACGAATAGCCTGATTAAAACTTCAGAATGCCCTACCTGCATCAAGAACCCACCGCACAACGTTCCGAAGGCACCAGTCATTCCAGTGATTGCTGCTGTAGTACTAAAGTACTTGGACTGACC
Source organism: Leptolyngbyaceae cyanobacterium CRU_2_3 (assembly GCA_012034795.1). Taxonomy (GTDB): domain Bacteria; phylum Cyanobacteriota; class Cyanobacteriia; order Elainellales; family Elainellaceae; genus Drouetiella. The sequence goes on along the minus strand of JAAUOQ010000022.1, from coordinate 8,559 downwards.
TCGAAGTGGCGCTATAGAGATTTGTAGTTATTGAGGCAGAGATCGATCGCTGCCCAAGTTCCACCAATTAGCAGATGTAGGAGCGGTAGCCAAACCCAAATTGACAGAAACCCTGTACCTGTCATGAGCCAAAGTAAAGGAATAGCGGCTACAACTATCCCACTTCCCAATAAAATAATGCGATTGCCAAGCGATTGGCTAATTTACCCCATCTTACGAGAAACACTAAATTGGTAGCCGCTGTCAAACTGCTATACAGCGTGACTTTGCTGATATTTAGCTGTAACTGATCGAGTAGATAAAAGCTGTAGAACCGAGCACTGAAATTGATCCCAAACATCCAGGTTTTGTAAACCTGCCCAGAGGTTCAGAGAGGCTTAGCTGTTTACTCAGTTATGACTCTTGAGGGCTGCTGAAAGCTCCTCGCTCAGCGTAAGCGGCGATGGGTTGTTTACTTGCCTTACTTTATTGTGTAAGCTATTTATTGTATAATTTGGATACATTTTCTCTTTGTAGATTTTGCGTTGGATCAATCGTAATAGTGCGATCGAGCCGAGGCGCATTAACCAAAAATCGACCGCTCAGCAGTAGAGCCGTTTCTGGATTCAAACGACCGGTTGCCTGCACCCCAACTGTTTCTTGAAACTGTCGCAGCGCAGATTTGAGTTTATCTGCCGTTGTCCCAGTGGTTCGATCTAAGTAACCTAGCTGACTGAGAAGAGCCGCTGTTTGATCGGAGGTTAGAGATAGATCAGTTGGGCGGAAAATTGGCACATATTGATCGCGCCAATAGCGATCGAGAAACTCAGTTTTATTCACTTGAAAGATTTTGCCAAACGCAGGATCACCAATAATCACAGAACTGTTGTCGATGCCTAAAAGGGCGATCGCATGAGGCGCTCGGCCGCGGTCTGAATAGAGCCAGGTTGCCAGCATGCCCGGTCGATTCATCTGCTGCATCTGGGCCCAAGTGGGAGACAACTCAACGCCATCCATACCAAAACCCTGAGCTGCCACGATCAACTGTGGCATGGAGGTTCCTAACAGACTCGTACCTGCCAATTGAGCCACCTTAGATTCAGTGGCTTCCAAGCCCCAAAGCCGCAAAATGGTGGCAAGAGCAGCAGGGGCACAACTGCTATCCGAAGTTTGCTGAAACACACCGTTGGGCCGAAGATTGTCGTCTAGAGAAGCATAGATCGGTGCTAGAAAGTGAGCTTCAGTGGCAGTGAACCCTCCCATGCCCAGCAGCCCTAGAAGAGCGACTGCCACCACCTGAAGCCGAGCAGTTTTCCAGCTTACGGTAAACGCTAATCCGCAAAATCCCAGCAAAATTACCCGGATCAGTGTCCAAGTTACTCGCATCCCCGATACTCGCCATTCCAGGGGCAAAGCCTGAAGCTGAGGTACGTATAGCGCCAGCAGCAACATGCCGATATACAATCCCAAAAATGCCATTGAAAGCGAAGTTTTGCCTTTAAACAAATTGTTGGCAGTGGACCCTTTACGTAGCAGCAAGCGACCCAGCCGCATACCGCTCAAAAAAGCTAAAATGCCCAACAGCAGAGTCAGGATAAATTCTACAAACATAGGTGACGATCGCGAGTAAGGTCATTTTCAGGAAAGAAAGTTGTCCCTTTTGCCACTATAACGACTGTTATTTAGCGGCACCCTCAGAGAATTGGCGGTTGCCATCATCGTTTCCCTACTGGCTAACCTATCCACAGATCACCCCAAAACAAACTCAATGCATTGCAGTCTATTTTGAGGAAAATTCCTAAATTAGCCTTGAAGAAGCTGTAGAACCCAAAAGTAGAGGTTTGCGTTCCTATTTGCTACCCCATAAGCCCTTTGTCTTTAAGCTGGTTAAACTATGAAGGGCAAGCGAATAGGGCAACCAAAACGCTGAGTGTTTATGATTTCATGTGATGCAATGAGTAAGATAAAAAACAACCCTCAAACGCAAGACAGAAACTTCTACACGCTTGCTCAACTTGCGAAAGGTAAGGTTGCCAAAGCCCTGAAAGCAACCAAAATTCGTAAGCGGATTAGAGGGACAGTGATTATCGATACCGCTCAAGGAATATTGCTCGTCTCTAGTAATGGCGATCGCTTCAGCTTGCCCGGAGGTGGTGCAGAGAAAAACGAAACTGGAGAAGCTGCCGCAATCCGTGAGCTTGAAGAAGAAACAGGATTAACCACAATTTCAGCCCAATATTTGTTGAGCCACGTTGGCAAAATTCGTCAGCGGAGTTCTGGCTTGTTTAGAAATCATCATGAGGTATTTCTGGTTCAGGCAGAAGGTCAACCTCTCCCTAAAGAAGAAATCAAAGCAATTAGATATTATCAGCTTGGAGATCAAATTAAGCTTTCTGGCTCTGCCGGGAAAATTATTGAAAAATACTGGGCAATGAAGCAGAGTGGAGCGATCGATATCTCCTGAAAAAGGGGGATCGATCGCCTAAAATAGGCGATTGGTTGAGTTGCGAGGGTATTGCTGCATCAATTCCCGAACTTGTTCGGCATGGTAAGAACTGCGGGTGAGGGGAGAAGAGACAACTTGTAAGAATCCCAACGATTCACCCAACTCGCGCCATGCATCAAACTGCTTTGGCGTGACAAAGGTTTGCACACCCAGGTGCTTTTGGCTGGGCTGGAGATATTGCCCAATCGTTAAAATGTCACAACCCACCGATCGCAGATCTTGCATTACCTGCTGGACTTCTACCTCCGTTTCGCCTAGCCCTACCATAATTCCAGACTTAGTGTAAACCGAAGCAGACAACTGACGAGCTTGGCGCAGCAATTCTAGCGATCGCCCATATTCTCCTTGGGGTCTGACCCGCCGATAGAGCCGGGGAATCGTCTCCGTATTATGATTCAGCACTTCTGGCTTGGCTTGCAGAATCAAGGACAGTGCTTTCCAGTTGCCGCACAAATCGGGAATCAAAACTTCAATGGTCGTCTGGGGTGAAGCAGCCCGCACCGCCGCAATGCAGTTGATGAACTGCATTGCACCCCCATCTGGCAGATCATCGCGGTTAACAGAAGTAATCACCACATGGTTGAGGTGCATACGGCGGACTGCTTCTGCCAATCGCGTTGGCTCTGTAGGGTCAAGGGGTTGCGGCTTTTTCTCAAAGTCAATATCGCAGTAGGGACAGGCTCTGGTGCAAGCCGGGCCCATGATTAGGAATGTTGCTGTTCCATGGCTAAAACACTCGCCAATATTGGGGCAGGATGCTTCTTCACAAACGGTATTGAGCGACAGATCCCGCAGGATTTCCTTAACACTGCCAACTCGCTCCCACTGAGGCGCTTTAACGCGCAACCATTCTGGTTTAACGACCACGTTATTTTTCGGTTAGATTGCTAAGCTCATCTTAGCAAACCTCTAGTTACACACCTTACCATCTGGCATAGTGGTTCCGGTCAAGCAGGCACCTTCTAGATTGGCTTCCCAAAGGTTAGCTTGATGCAAAATACAATCACTCAAATTGGCATGGCTGAGATTGGCACCCGATAGGTTAGACATGCTCAAATTGGCTCGGCTCAAATTGGCTCGGCTTAAGTCGGCTTTGCCAAGACTGGCTTCCCGTAAGTCCGATTCAGTTAGCACGGCATCCTGAAAATTGGCTGTATAGAGATTGGCACCAATGAGGTTAGTCCCAATTAAAACTGCCTTACTCAAATTGGCATGGCTCAAATTTGTCATACACAAATTCGCCATGCTGAGGTTGGTGTGGGATAGATTGGCTTTATAGAGGGTGGCACCAATCAGATTCGCTAAACAAAGGACTCCCAAGCTGAGGTTGGCTTCGCGCAAATCCGCTTCCCGCAGATTGGACTGATTAAAAACAGCTTCCCGCAGGTCGGCATAGCTTAAATTGGCACCATATAGCGTGGCATGACTCAGGTTAGCTGTATAGAATTTTGCAGCTTTCAGATCGGCTTGAGTTAAGTTAGCGTTTGTCAAGTTAGCCAGACAGCCATCCGCTCCACTGAGATTGGCAAAGCTCAGGTTAGTTTCTTGTAGATTGGCTTCACGCAAATTGGCATCTCGCAAGTTCGCCATGCTTAGAACGGCAGTCTGCAAATTGCATCCTTTTAGGTTTGCTTCTGCTAAGTTGGCTTCGCGTAGGTCGGCTCCAACTAAATCAACATCTTCCAGGTTGGCTTTTTCTAAATTAGTGGTGTAGAAACAGGCTTCGCGTAGATCGGCACTTTGTAGATCGGCATGGCTCAAATCTGCCAGGCTAAAGTCACCTCGATGCAAGACCACTTCCCTGAGATTAGCATCACTGAGGAATGCTTCCCTTAAGTTAACGGAGTCCAGAAATGCCTGACTGAGATCAGGACGGATATTCCGATGCTTACTGCGCCAACCATTCCAAACAGATACTCCCTGCTTGAGCAGTTCTAAATGCTCCTCATCAACCATCGGATTTACCCCTGCATCCTGCCCCTGCAATGAAAGCAGTTCTGGCACTAATGTTCCCCTGCATTCCTCAAACTGCTCATGAAGTAGCAGGAAGCGGGGTAAGGTCTTGAATATAACCTGGTAATGATAAAGTTATCCGCTTTTTATATTGGCAGTTAACTCGTTTGAAAATAGCTGCAAAAAAGCACTCCAGAATCTGGAGTGCTTTTTAGGTGGTCTTATTTAGGAAAGGAATGTCAGCAAGAATTAAGGACTTAGAAAGTCATCTCAGCTTCTTGAACCCGCTCAACCTGCTTCTTCTTCAGCACTAGCATAATTTGAGACAGCGTTACAGCAGCCAAAAACGCTAGCAAGCCTTTGATTCGGTTTGGGCTTTGCAGAACGATTTCCACATCCTTTTGTCCAAAGCCGCCGACGTTGGGGTTGGACGTGAGAGCTGCACCCGCAGCCACTTCCTCGCCTTGAGAAACAATCAGTTCAGGTCCGGCAGGAATGGTGTCTGTGACAGTGCTGCCATCTGCTTTGGCAATGCTGACATCGTAGCCCCCGTCCTCTTTTTTAGTGATCGAGGCGATCGTCCCAGCCGCAGAAGCGTTATAAACTGCATTGTTGCTCTTTTCGCCAGTAGGATAGACCTGACCGCGGCCCCGGTTAGCCCCTAAATGAATTTGGTACTTACCAAACCTAACAGACTTGTTGGTATTGGGATCGGGGGACAGCACCGGGAAAACAATTTCCTGATATTGTTCACCCGGCAGTGGGCCCACCAACAGGATATTTTCCTGGGTTTCGCTGTAGGGCTGGAACAAATAGCTAGGGCCGACCTCTTCCTTCATTTCTTCAGGAATCCGGTCTTCAGGGGCAATCTTAAACCCTTCTGGCAGCATCAGCACCGCCCCTACGTTGAGACCACCCTTGTCTCCATTGCCCAAAACTTGCTGAACGCTAGTGTCGTAGGGAATTTTGACGACTGCCTTGAATACAGTATCTGGCAGAACTGCTTGAGGAACTTCAACTTCGCTGGGTTTTGCGGCCAGGTGGCAGTTGGCGCAAACGATGCGTCCGGTGGCTTCACGAGGACTTGCATAGTTTTGCTGGGCCCAAAAGGGATAAGCCGCCGCAGTTTGAGGGGCAACCAAGTCGCTGCCTAGAAAAAGTGTAACGGTAGCCAGAGCAAGGCTGAGGAGAAATTTTTGCTCTGGGATAATGACCAGAAGGTTAATCTCATGAGTGACAGTCGTTCTTTACAAAGGATGGCGGCGTGAATTTTAGGGCTGAGGCTGAAGAAATATCAGATATAGGGGGAGATTAAAGGCGAGAGATTTGCTTTTAAGTCCACCAGGGTTCTTCTTGAGTGCGGAAGTCTGTTTCAGTCCACTGCGTGAAGGCGACTTTACCATCTTCGGTGGGAGCAGCATGGACTAGTGCCAGTGACAGAGGAGCAGGACCCCGTACCACTTTGCCTTCACTGTTGTACTGAGAGCCGTGGCAAGGGCACATAAACTTGTTTTCGTTGATGTTCCAGGGCACAACACAACCCAGGTGGGTACAGACGGCATTAAGTCCGTAGTTGGCGATCGCATCTGCTCCTTCTACGGTGATGTAAGTTGGATCGCCCTTCAGCCCTTGAGCTAAAACCCGCTCGCCTGGCTTATGTTCTTGTAAGAATTTGCTCAGGATAACGTCATTGCCCAAAGCATCTTTGGCGGTCACGCCACCGCCAGCACCGCCACTCGACGGAGGAACGAAATACTTAATGACAGGATACAGCGCGCCCAGTGCCGTACCGGTCACGGCTCCAAAGGTCAGCAGATTCATGAATTGGCGACGACCCAAATCGGGTACATCAGGAGTTCCAGAGAGTTGAGTCATGATTTGACCAAATGATGTCAGTTAAGAAGTAGGTTTTCAGTTTGCCACAGGCTGCGGTAGGCAAACCTACGCTCAGTCCTGTAATTTTCTTAAGTCTGTTTTTCAAAGAAGAGGCTTTTCAAAGAATAGACAGACAAAAACGGTGATCTGCAAGAGCTATAAGCGCGATCGCCACTGCTGTCACAGAAAGTTTACAGTTACTCTACAGATATTCTACAGCTTAAGAAAACTCATTAATTTAAATCTTACCTACCATCAACCCGTAGAAAATATCTTCTACAAGCCTTCTCAGCACTCTCATGATGCCGCTTGCTACGACGTGGAGAAAGAACAATCTCATATATGGTGGGTAGTGCGGTCATCTTGCCCGCGTGTTTGTTTGGTATTAGACGAATTTGCCGATGAACCCGCTCAGCCGTAGTATCATGGCTATTGCTTGCAGTTCTCTAAAGCTTAGTTTTCCGTCATGCATAATTTTGACTTGCGATCGCCCAGACGTGCCTTGAGTAAAGCTCACTTCATTCGCCTGTCCGTTACGCAACTGGCAACGGCTGGGCTGCTTGCCGCTGCCCTCCCTGCGGCTGCTGTCACCTACGACAGCACCTATAGAAGTAACAGCCGCGACTATGCAACCTGTGTGGCTCAAATTAAAGCAACGGGGATTGCTGATGCTGATGCTGCAACCGCTTGTGCAGCAGCTTTATATCCCAAAGATTTATCAAAATGCGTCTCAATATTGACACTGCAACAGTATTAACCTCAGCGGATGCGTTGTCCAACTGTCAGCGGGTACGTCGCCCGGTAGAGTTGGCAACCTGTGTGGTAGATATCGGAGCGATCGACAGTTCTTCTGAAACTGCGTCACTGCTCAATGTCGTGGATCATTGCCGTCGCAGCTTACTCCCCGCCAGGTTTTCAGCCTGCGTAGTGGGCTTGCGGAGCCAAGTAGATTTTCCAACTGAAACGGCTCTATCTAACTGCATTGCAGCCACCAATCGCCCCCGTAATGTCCTGCCCGACTTCTTGCCAGGTACTGGCACCCCAACCGAGCCACCCTCAGTTCAACCTGTACCCGAACAGGAGTCTGCTCCCCAAACTTCGCCTTCTACACCTGAATCTCTGCCCTTACGATAGAGAACACAGTCAAAAAAACAGCCGAAAAGAACAGCGCGAGGTGAGCAATGCTCACCTCACGGCCAGTTGTACACGATTGATTGCAGAAGATTGGAAGAGCGTTACTTAGGCTCCTTGCTGATTGCCCTGCCAGTTGACGGTTCCATTGCTACAAGCATCGGGATTGCGATTGCGCGACTGCTGGAATGTGCGGCATCCCTCTCGATTGAGCTGGCGGACTAGGCTTTCTGGAAAGCGATCGCGCAATCTCCAGGCTTGACGAAAGGAGCGAACGCTTTGATTGCGGGTTCGGGTTTGATCCTCACCTTGCAGCTTGTCGCTCTTTTGGCGTAAAATCTGTGCTTTCAAATAAAACAGTTCAGGGTTGTCGGGCGTTTGCTTCAGTGCTTCCTCTACAGCCACCAAAGCCTGGTCAGGTTGCCCCAAGTCCCGATAGCCAATGGCAATGCCACGCTGTGCCAGGTAGGGAGGTTGAGCATAGGTTCGTAGTCGCTCAATCGCCTGGTCTGGATTAGAGAAAGGTAGATTGACAGCCAGCATCAGATCCATAAATCCTTTCATCAGATTTAGCTCTGGATCTTGTGGAGCAATTTTTCTGCCTCTCCCAAGTTGTCAAACACCTGTTGTAGTTTGGCGAGAACCGTTGGTGTTGCAGTTACTGTATTTTGGGTAGACAGCGTATAGGCCCCTTCGAGAAAATGCCCAGCAGCCACGTAGATATGCCCTCGCAGAGCGTCGGTTTGCACCAATTTCTCTGCTGTTTCACGGGTGAGGCGGGCGTTTTCACCCAGTGTCGGCATGTCTTGGTCAACATAGGCGAGCGCAGCTTTCAGGGCATAAGCGAGTGGCTCATCGGGTTCAGCCGATTGCAACAAACGGGAGGCTTCCTGATAGTTGCCTTGTTGGAACAGCGCATCAAAGGCAGCCTCCGTTTTGTCCCCAATCGGGTGAGGATTACTGCGGAGAAACGGATCAGCCACCGCCGGATGGGCCCACAGGCTAAAACTTAGGGTTAGAGCACTGGCGATCGCTGCTCCTGCTCTGCTCAGCCCAGATTTTTTTAGCCCCCACAGCGTAGGTCGGTGGAATTCTTGAGAGAAACATCCTAAATT
>JAAUOQ010000366.1 GCA_012034795.1 Leptolyngbyaceae cyanobacterium CRU_2_3 | reverse complement strand
GTTTAGTTAACAGCTTGACTTTTTAGACTTGAGCTTGACTGAAATTTAGTGATATAAAACATTCCCTTCAGCCGTAAAACCTAAGTTAATCTCTAGCTCAGCATTTTCAACTGGCATGGTGGTTTGAATATCCATCACAGCTTCATGGACAGGTTGGGCAATTCTAGTGAGCAGTGGTTTGATCACACCAATTGCTTGCTGTACCCTATCAGCAGAAGCAGTAGACATTGGTCTAGCCTGACCAGTCGGGGCTTCTACTTCGATCAGAATTTCATCCGATAATTCGATCAGCTTAGTAGGTCTCATAGATTCCATAAAGATTGCTTCCCTGAAAAGCTACCGATTCTGTTTTGTGACAATATAATCGCCCCCTTCAGAAGAAGGAGTCCAATTTATGACTTAATCTTACACAAGCTCATTCAGCCATTCCAGAAAGGAAACCTTAATATTCTCGGTCTTAGGACAAGGCAAAATGCCAACCTACAGGAGCTACCATTCTTATCTGATCAAATCCCTCCTAGATCCGGCAGAAGCGGCTGTTTGAAAGTGTAGTCGAAGTCCGCAGCAACCTAAACGACGCAAGCTGCGGGTGATGCTGGCGATCGCCAGCGATGAGGAATAAATGATATTCAGCAACGCATCTGTTCATAAGCATCATCAAGCTGCAGATGAGAGCTACTAATGGGAGCAGTTAATGGTTAACATCGTGAAATTTCTGGAAACGCTTCTAAATGAGCATTCTGCGAATTTTAGACAACTCGAAAATGTTCACTATAAAGTGCTCTTGGTAGTAATATATGCCTCTAAAACTTAGCCTGAACCTACGCCCCAAACGTCCGCCGATCGCTATATCCTGCCAGTGTGTCATTCCCAGAAGGAAACGCGGCGTTGCATAATAGAGCTATGATTCAATCGCATATTTAAGTAAAGCACTTGAGATAAGACAGAAGGCAAAAGAGTGGTATAAAGTAGCAGCAACACTTGTCGAACCAGGTAGAACTTTCGAGACAAAAGGATCGCCTATTGAAGCTTTGAAGGCTTTCATTCGAGCGCTAATAATTGATATCTCAAATAATCATGGTGAAGAGATAGTTAATGAAAATCTTAAAACATTAGGGTGAATGCTTCAACCAATAGGGGAGAGTCGATTTAGAATGCTTTGGCACGAGGTGGCAAGTGAAGCGTGCATAGAGGAAAAATATATTTAGAAATTCAAGCAGCAAGTAAAAATCAGGAGGAATAATATGCAAGCCTACAAATTCAAAGGTACGATCGATCGATCAGGTCACTTAATTATCACAGAGCCAATTGAGATACCTGCGGGTGATGTAGAAGTCATCATCTTGCAGCCCAATAAAGCTCCCATTGAAGGAGTTTCAATACCCGAAGCACCTAAGAAGCGAGAATACAAAGTTCAAGCTCTCAAGGACTTACTCGAAAATGCACCCCCCCCACCCCTCCAGACTTTGATCCAGATCAAGCTAAGTGGGAGTATTTGAAAGAGAAACACAACCTGTGAAAGTCCTTATCGATACCAACATCATTGTAGATGTAGCCCTCGATCGCGATCCTTTCTTTGCCCAAAGTGAACAGATTGTGCGCTTCGCTGAACTGAAGCAGATTGAAGGTTACATTTCAGCATCAACCTTTAGTGATCTCTACTATGTCATCCGCAAAACTAAAGGCAAAGATTGGACACTTCAATTCCTACAACAAATGGCGATGATTTGTCAAATTGCAACCGTCGATCAAACTGTTGTTTCAATGGCATTGATCGCGAATTTCAAAGACTTTGAAGATGCAATCCAATACAGCACTGCTGTGATTAATCAACTGGATGCCATTGTGACGCGCAATTCCCAGGATTTTGTAGGGGCAGCTTTGCAAATCATGACTCCTGATGCTCTCATTCAAGCGCTAATCAATTCTCCCTAAATCAACCTAGCCGATCGGCAACTCATGAATTTTATGCGAGCACATACCCAAAAACCAGGTAGTGTTCCCTTCTGACTGGATTGATTGCCTCTCTCACCAGTTTATCAAGTTTGCCGTTTGTACAACATTGCCTAAAACCTAGCCTGAACCTGCACCCCAAACGTGCGTCGATCGCCATACCCTGCCAAGGTATCATTTCCAGAAGGAAACGCCACAGTAACGTATCGAGTATTCAATAGATTGTTCACAAATACGTAAACGCTGTAAGTCTCAAACTCGTAGCCTACACGAGCATTAAATAGAGCGATCGGCCCTTCTTTCAACGTATTAGCCTCATCAAAGTAATAAGGGCCTAATCCCTGGAGTTCCAGCCTGCCCAGCAAGCCACCTGGACTGCGATATTGCAGCGCTAAATTGTAGGTATACTCCGGGGAAAACAGCAGCCGATTCCCGTCAAAGTTTTCGTTGGTGAAAGGGTTCGTATAGTCGGTGAAGCGGGCATCGCTGTAGCCAAATCCGGCGATGATGTCAAATCCGTCAAAGGGAGTGGCTTTGAGTTCTAACTCTACGCCTAGCACTCGCGCTTGAGCGCTGGCAATATCCCGAAACAACGTATCTGGTCCGGGTAGAAGCACCTGGTAGTTGGTGACATCGTTATAAAAGGCAGCGATATTAAACGTGAGGCGATCGTCTAGCCAGGAGGTTTTTAAGCCCAGTTCGTAGTTCCAGGACTCTTCCGGTTCAACAATCAGCGAGGCTTGATTATCTGCCCGATAGTTTTGGGTTCCGGGTCGATAGCCCCGCGTGATGCTGCTATAGGCAAACAGATTGGGATTGAACCGATAGCCGATCGCTACCCTGGGCAGCAAGGCATCACCGTCGATCGTGGAATCATTCAACGGGTTCAGACTACCTGGTGTTTCCGTGCCATCAGTCGCTTCAAACACCTGACTACGGCTCAACTGATCGCGCCAATTTTCATAGCGCAATCCGGCAGTTAGCGTTAAGGGTTCGATCGGCTGAAAATCCACCTGGGCAAAGGCGGCATAGGTCGTCTGGTTGTACTCGGCGATCGAGCGATCGGTTCCAGCACTGGGCAGTTGAAATACTTCTGCGCCTGCGGGTGTAAAATCGATCGCTTCTTCAATCTCAAAATCGCGATTCTGGTAGTATGCGCCGACCAACCAGCGGAACCGTTCAGCCTCTTCTGGTGATTGCAGCCGGAACTCCTGACTCCAGATATTTTGGGTCAATTGGTTTACCGAGAGTCCCAGATTGTCGATCGTGCCGTCGCCGTCGTCAATGTAGCCATAGTCTGTGAAGTTGTGCGCCGTAATGGAGGTGAAGCGCAAACCGGGGGTATTGTAAGCAACTCTGAGCGATTGGGTATTGGTTGAGAGGTCGAGTCCACCGCTCTGATCTTGAGCAATCTCAAACGGATCGTCCTGATTAATCGGCACATAGACGCTGGTGCCATCATTTTCCCTGGAGCCAGTCGCATTTAGCGACACGTCCCAGTTCTCTGTCGGAGTCCAAACCAGGTTGAATCGCCCGGCCACATTTTCCTGCTCATCGGCGCTCTCATCTAAGAAAGTATTTTCCGTGAAGCCATCGCGGGCACTATACACGCCAGCTAGCCGAAATCCTAACGTGTCGGGAATGAGGCTATCACTGACTGAAAGCTGTACCCGGCGCTGGTTGAAATTGCCATAGCTCGCCCCCAGCCCAAATTCCAGTGCTTCGCTAGGAGGACGGCTGATGAAATTAATCACTCCCGCCAAGCTATTTCGACCATAGAGCGTGCTTTGCGGCCCCCGCAGCACTTCCACCCGCTCTAAATCAAACAGATCGCCTGAGAAAAACTGGTGGACGTTATCATACGGAACATCATCAACATAGAAACTGGCTGTATCCCGCACGAGGACATTACTGTTCCCTAAGCCTCGAATGCTGTAGAAATTAAAGGAGCGATCGCCCGTTGTGACAAAGAAGTTAGGTGTATTCGCTGCCACATCCTGTAGCGAGTTCACCTGAGCATCTTCCAGCTCTTCCGCTGAAAGTACAGTTAAGCTAATGGGTACGTCCTGTGGATCTTCCGGTCTTCTTTGAGCCGTTACCACAACTCTTAGCGTATCGGCGGCGGCAGGAGATAGGCTGAGGGTTAAGCCCTGTTCACCGGGAACGATTTGCAGGGTTGGCGCTTCCTCAGTGCCTGTCACACTTACCCGTACTTGGGTTGGATCAATCTCAGTCACGGTGATGCTAGCAATGCCCTCGATCGGATTCTCTGCTTGAAAATCCTGTCCTTCCGGCAATGCCAGCACTGCATTGGGAATGTCTGCCGTTAAAGTCTTCCCTGCGATCGAAGTAACAGGTGGAGCCAATTGTCCCGTTGCTGTGTCTAAAACAACCGTAACCCCCGCTTCAGTGGAATTGAGTCGAACTGCGGTGATTGAGATTGCAGTCTGCGCTTGCATCCACCCCTCAATCTGTGTGTAGGTATGTGCAATCTCACCTGTTTGAGGAATCGCATTCTCTACAGGATTTCTCTCTAGATCCTGCCTGGCTATGATGCTGCGATCGCTATCTATATCTATATCGGATTTAGAGAAAGAGAAAGGAGCGATACCTGAAGATATCTCTAGTTGATTATGCCTTGCATTAGTTTCTGCAATTTCCTGACTTTCGGCTGCATCAACAGGTGAAAACCCCAGCAGTCCGACGCTTGCCATACCCAGGTAAATCAACAGACTGAATTTCA
>JAAUOQ010000021.1 GCA_012034795.1 Leptolyngbyaceae cyanobacterium CRU_2_3 | reverse complement strand
AGCTGCTGGGCAGAACCCACTGTCCCAGGAAATTTAATTGCTCAAGAAGTGGTGGAGGGGCTACCGCCACCCCCGGTAATCTCAGGACAGACTGAGGAACAAATGCTGCCTGCGATAGATCCAGCATCTCCTCAAGGCGGTTCTTACATCGTTGTGGTCAATGGTGATAGTCCCAGGCTATTGGCGCAGGTGCAGAAAGTTGCATCAAATGCTACCTTGCAGAACTATCAGGGACAGCGGGTCATTCAAGTCGCAGCGTTTGACGATGCTGATCGCGCCGAGCGCCAGGTTCAATTACTAGCATCACGAGGGATTGGGGCAAAGATTGTTCGATTGGCAGACACAGAAGCGCCAAGAGGCGCACTTGCAGCTTCATCAAATTCATCAATGCTGCCAGAGCAGCAACCCTCCCCATTGTTGGCGGCTACTCCAGATCTGCCCCCCCCTGATTTATTGCCTGCCCAGCCTGTTCCCAGAGAGGTAGAGTTTGGTGGGCAACCCACCCTTGAATCCTTTCCCAGTCCCCCCAGTTTTCCAGGTAGCACTAGTTCTGACAATAGTTCGTTTGGCGAATCTAGAAGCAACCCATCTAATTCCTTGCAGCCTGACGCTAGTTCTAGCCGAGGCAGGCGCACTTACTATGTGGTGATTCCGGGTAAGCAAACCGATTTAGAGGCGATTAGTAATCAAGTCATTCGGTTGGGCGACAGTTTTGGGATTGCTCAACTTGTGGAGCAAAGTGGTACACCACGGGGTCCTCATGTTCAGGTTGGGCCGTTTGCCGATCGCGATGCTGCCAATCGTTGGAACCGCTATTTTCGAGATTTTGGTATGGATGCCAGGGTGATCGTCAACCGATAGTGTATTGACAGGGTTGGGGTAGGAGCGACCCCATCTTTCTAGCTCACTCAATCTTTTGCTTCGGAACGAGGTTTTGTTGGGCAGTTTGTGTGGTCTGTTGAATTTCTGAGAGTTCTAGCGATCGCGTAGAACCGTTGGTTTGGAGCCAGAGCAAATACTCAATGTTGCCTGCTGGTCCGACCAACGGCGACCAGGTCAACCCGCCGTAGCCCCAACCTAGCGTCTGAGCCGATTGAAGAACTTGGGCGATCGCCCTGCCTGATCTTTGGCATCTCGAACCACGCCTTTTTGCCCACTTTTTCTTTGCCCACTTCAAATTGCGGCTTCACCAAGAGCACCACTTCACGCGGGGGCTGCAAGAGTTGCCAGAGGGCAGGCAAGATCTTAGTCAGGGAAATAAATGAGACATCGACCACGCCTAAGTTGGGATGAGGTTGAATGATCCCCTGTTGAGTTATGCCATCAGGTTGATTGCTCCCATACAGATCTTCAGGTTTGAGGTAGCGAATATTAGTTCGTTCTCGCAAAATCACCCGTGGATCTTGGCGAAGGCTCCAGGCAACCTGTCCATATCCCACATCAATGCCATACACGAGGGCGGCACCTGCCTGCAACAAGCAATCGGTGAAGCCACCTGTGGAAATACCACCATCTAAACAGATGCGATCGCTAACGGGAATCTCAAACACCTTAAGTGCTTTGTCCAGCTTTTCGCCCCCCCTAGAAACGAAGGGCGATCGCTGTTTCACCTCAATTTCAGCTAAGCTATCGACTTCTGTGCCTGGCTTATCAACCAACTGCTGATTGACGCGCACTTCTCCCGCCTGAATCAGCCGCTGAGCTTGTTGGCGGGAATCACAGAGGTTGCGTTCTACAAGAAGGGTGTCAAGGCGTTGTTTAGGCAAGGGATGCAATATCGGGATTGGGGTTTGTTCAGAGTAACTTAGATTTTGCCACGCTGCGGATAGGGTTTAAGGTTGATGAATAGATTTGAGAAAATAGTTTATTTGAACTACTTGGGCATAGAAATGGAATAGTCCTATTGAATGACTCGTTCTAAAGCGTACAAACTGGGGTGTGCTAGACCCTAACCTCAGACCATGCAATATCTAGCTTAAATTACAGCAGTTATCAGATCATTTTCTATGATCTTGCACGTTAATACTACACGTATGTTACAATGTGTAGTTGTAGATTTAATAGAGTGCCCTGTTCTATTCCTGATGATGACTCAAGCGATCGCCTGACCTAATTGCAGTGCCTATCCATCTACCCCATGCCCTCACAGGCAAGGAGAAATCATCATGCAAAACTTTTAGAGATTTTACGGTACTACCGATCGTACTGGTCGCTTTCCATCTTTAGTATTGCAACGAGTAGTTCATTTGAAATTATAGATTTAGCAGTACCCTATGCGATCGGGCAATTACTGAACGGGCTATCGGGTCAAAAACTAGATGCACTTTTACAGCAGTGGATTGATCAAGTTGCAGGATGGATAGGACAACCTAGCGATCGCAATTTTGGGTTAATGGTACTCCTGGGGATAATTTTTATAGTGACTGTTGTTCGGGCCCCAATTCAGCCTTGGCTGAGTGGTTGGTTTCACTGGGATATCGCCTTTAAAGCGAGGCGAGATCATGCAGTGCAAGCTATGTCTAAAATTTTGACTTTGCCAGTAGAGTTTTACGACGAAAATAATCCTGGACGGATTGCCGGACGTGTAGCCAAAGGTCTTTCCAACCATACCTGGACTTATCCTGAAATTGCTGGACAAATGATTCCTAAGATGTTCCGAGTTGTCGGAATTTTTGTGATGATTCTATTCATTGATTGGAGGATTTCTATACTATTTCTACTCTCATTTGTGTTTATTCTCAGTTTTACACTGAAGAATTTGACAATTCTACTCAAGAAGGAGGAAACCCTACAAAAATATGAAGAAAATACAGAAAGCCGCACTTCAGAAATCATCACTAATATCAAAACAGTCAAGGCTTTTGCCACCGAAGCACAAGAACTGAAGCGACAGCGACAACGAATGCAGCGGGAGTTCCTGTTTTTGGACTATGCCATTCACAGAGGATATACTCAACTGTTTTCCTGGCAGCGTTTAGTCATTGAATCTTCGGTCTTTACAGTATTGGCGCTCACGTTATGGGCAACAGTACAGGGGCAAATTTCTCTGGGTCATTTTGTGACCACCCTAACGGTATCTAGCATGGCCTATGCCGAACTAGAACCCATTAGCCAGCTTGCCGAAATCTTTGCCCGTCGCTATGCCTCCATGAAAAGCCTGCATGAGTTTCTGGTTCTTCCTAGTGGCAAGGATGCGGCTAGTTTAGATGATGCTCCAGAGGCAGTCCGCAATTATCAGTTCACGGGTAAAGTGCATTTCGATCGCCTCAGCTTTGGCTACGACGAAAAGCGCCCGGTTCTCCAAGAGATTAATCTGCTCATTGAACCGAATCAAACGATCGCGCTAGTAGGACGTTCGGGTTCTGGAAAGTCAACCCTGGTGAAGCTACTATTTCGCTACTTTGACCCTCAACAAGGACAAATTCTGATTGACGGACAAGATGTGCGATCGCTGGATATCACAGGCTATCGCAAACGTTTGGCGATCGTTCACCAAGAGGTGGATGTGTTTAATGGTACGCTGTTGGACAATCTCACCTATGGTAATCCCTCAGTAACGCTGGCAGAAATTCAGGAAGCCTGTGAAATTGCCAGAGTTGATGAGTTTATCCGCGTGCTGCCCAAAGGCTACAAAACGATCGTGGGTGAACGAGGGGTACGCTTGTCGGGCGGTCAGCGGCAACGTTTGGGGATTGCCCGTGCATTACTAATGCATCCAGATGTGTTGGTGTTTGACGAAGCCACTTCTAGCCTGGACTATGAATCGGAGCGATCGATTCAGCTTGCCATGCGAAGTATCTTGGGAACTCGGACTACCCTTATCATTGCGCATCGTCTCAGCACCGTTCGCGAGGCAGATCAAATTGTTGTTCTAGATCAAGGGCGGATTATCGAAATTGGCAGTCACGATGAGTTGCTGAATCACGGCGGTATTTACAACCGTCTGCACAAGTTGCAAGAAACGGGTGAGTTGTTGGCGTAATGAATCGGGTTGGAATCCAACCCTTTTCAGTTGAATAAGCTATCCGGTTTCAGGGGCAGGTAATATCCTGCCCAGCAATTCCAAATTCAGAGTGAAAAATATGCTTGTACTATTAAGCCTTCGCTTAGCAAAACAACTCTCCTCAATAGTTACAAAGCCATTCGCACAATGAATCTGTCTGAGCTTCATCAGTTGCATTAGCAGCGTTGGTCAGCGTCCCATTCTCAAGCTGACTCCAAACCTCTTCAGCCATACTGTCAGCGATTGCCGCTCCCAAAAAGAATGTACCTGGGGTAAGTCCCTGAGCAGAGAAGGCAGTTCTAATGCGTCCCAATGCAGAGTTGGCGGTTTTCCAATGCTCATCAGCCCCAGCCGGATCAATACCACCTTTCAGTTCGCCAAGAGCTAGGTAGGCACTGGGGTTCTCAATAGTGATAGGGAGAAACTCTCGGTAACTGCAATTGAGAAGGCAAACATCCACATTTTTCCTGACCAGCGGCACATTCAAGTTATAGAAGAGCGTTCGGTCTTGCCCTCCGATTGACCAACTTAATCCACGGAAATTCAACTCAATGCCCGCATCGTTCTCACTCATCGGAATCCAGGTCTTAGCTGAACTATGGAACCAATGGTAAGGAATTCCAGCTAGAGTCAGGATTGCAAGAAGAGTCCGGGTAAACTTACGAGTTGCTAGTACACCACCAATGTTTCGCATGGAACCACCCAAGGTATCGCCTCGGGTTAGTAGGAAACGATAGACCAATTCCTCAACGAAATCCGGTTTGGCTGGCTCAAGGAACTCTCTAACTAATCCCTGAATTGCTTCAGTCTTATCGCTTTCATTCATATACCCTGCTGCTTTGTCCGAAATCCCAGCCGCAGCCAACAACGCTTTTCGGATTTTTGGAAAATTAAGCAGTTGAGCCGGAGTTGAAACTGTCGCTGCGTCTGTCTTCAAAACTCGCGCTTGGTCAACGAAAGGGGTAGCACGGCGATTTCTTTCGAGTGCCAGCGCCACAAATCCGGCTCTGACTTTTTCATAGGAAGTGACAAGAGACGCACTGCTGCTTAGATGACGACGATAGGGCATCACTGAAAATTCTGGAGGGTTTGGGGTCACAGTAGGGTCGATAGTTGGAGTAGTAGGAGATGCTTTAAAGATGCCCTCTGACAGCCCCAATTGAATAGTCGATGAAACACACCCTAATGCTGCACCTGTGATTGCTCCTTTCTTTCTCCAAACATAAATGCACTTTCGCAGACAATCTCGCCCATGCTTGCCCATCTGCTGGCTGCTATTTCCCTTGCCTTTGGGTAAAACCAGGATGTTCTCTACTTCAAAGTCAAGCTGCTCTGCAATCCTTGACAGAATCAAATCTACTGAAATGCTGGCACCAGCGTAGCGAACATTGTCGTTGACCATGAAAAGCCGTGCATCGGGCTTCATCACTCGATTGCACTCAGCAATGATGCACGCCATCTCATAGAAGTAACCTCGTACCATTCTAGAAATCCCATCATTGTTGAGCTTTCCTTGCTCTCTTTGAGATTCCAGATACCCTAAGACAGCCTGTAACAACTCCTGTTGATCGGTCACTGCAACTGCGTTAACCCATTGGGGATTGAGCGTTAATAAATCCTTGGCGCGATTTTCAACAGTGCAACTCAGCATTTCTTGTCTGAGTCTAATGATGTCCTGATGTTCAATGCCAAGCAAAGCCAACTCAAGAGCGTAGGTTCGTGTGTAATCGTAGCGGTTGCAGTAGGGCGGAGACGTAACAACGACATCGTAGGTTTCGCTTGCTAGCTTTGGCATTATACAAAGACTTGAACCTGGTAAAAGAGTGATGTGTCCACTCTGATTCTTATTGAGGGATGCAGTGCTTCGGTCGGTGATACTCAAATCGAGTAAGAGTTCAGAGAGTTTTTCACAGATTGCTTGACTAAAGTTAAGAAGAGTGCCCTTGTCAAAAGGAATCCGCCCTTGTTGTCGTCCTGATCGATAATCCCATCGCAGGTATTGCCCATCCTTGCGAGTGTAGCTGATGGATTCTAGAACACAAAGGAGAACAAAGCGTAAAACCGTCTGTACCGGTACATTTTCAGCTTGCATTGCCCCTTTGTATTGCTCGATGGCTGCGCGAGTTGCTTCAGGGTAAGCACCCTTAGTAATTTTCAGCTCGGATAAGGGTTGTTTTGTCTCTGAATTCTCCCAAGGACATTTATTCAGCCAGCGCTGAAGTGATTCAATATCACCCGTAGTAAAGTCTTTCTCTAAACACAGGCGAGTACTAATAATCTCCTGTCCAATGGGTAAAAGCTCAATACCATCAGAATTTAAGCCGATACTGCCTGCGGCGAATAATGCAGTTCCACTCCCAGCAAATGGGTCTAAAAGCTTACCAGAATCAATTTCATACTGTCTCAATAGATGTTCTACTAGATCAGCCGAAAATGCCTCTTTGTATTTGTACCAGCGATAAACTGCCCTACTTTTGTTTGCTTGAAAGCTGACCAGTTGACGGGTTAAAGTAGGTTGAATCTTAAGCTTGCCTTGAAAGTGCTGAGATAGCTGTAAGTCAAGAGCGTCGATTTCCTCGATAGCAGCATCTTCAACCGTAGCAGGCACTGTACTCAAGGTGGTTGCTTCAACTGCCGACTCTGTAAGTTCAAGGTCAAACATTCAATGTTCCAAACCAATTAATTGTGCTGACTTATCGTACCGTCTGATGCCACTTTTGGGACTCAGGCTTGCTTCACAATCCCCTAGCTCATCTGTCCTAGTCGATGACTATGCCGTCTATGGGGATAGAGTAATTAAAAGCTCGGCTCAAATTCTGCTCAAATACTTCCCAAATATTTCTCAAATAATGGGTGAACCAACAGTTTAGTGGACTGCCTTGCTTGATAAATTCTCAGATTAGCAAAGTAATGTGATCGGGTTGTGCTGCTGGACAGAAATTGGAACGACCGTACCGATCGCTCTACTGTCCCCATACCCTAAGCATTTTAAGTCTGCCAAGCAATCAGTCACTCGATCGGGTGGCAAAGCTGCTAGTAATCCCCCTGAAGTTTGGGGATCAAACAACAGGGGATAGCGCGGATGAAGGCTGGCTATCTTTGGATTGTGAAGGTACCGAGCTATCTGAGAATTCTGGGCATATAAAGAGCTAACGATGCCTTGCTGCGTCGTTTCTTGAGCACCCTGCAAGACTGGAATTGCTTCTAGATGAAGTTCGACCGCGACTCGTGAAGTCTGCACCATCTCCATCAGGTGTCCCAACAAGCCAAACCCTGTGACATCTGTGCAAGCTGTTGCGCCAAACCGCCGCAAACACTTAGAGGCAGCTTGATTAGACAGCAACATAGAAGCGATCGCTCCATCAATCCATTCTCCTTTGGTCTTCAGTTGTCTATCAGCCGCAAACAAAGTTCCTGTTCCCAAGGCTTTCGTCAGGATCAAAACCTGATTGGGCTGCAATCCGCTGTTGCGCCAAAGTTGATCGGGGGGTGCCGTCCCATTACAGGTTAGCCCAAACGCCAGTTCTGCCCCCTCGGTGGTGTGTCCACCGATCAACAGCGCACCGGACTGATTTAATACTTGGGTTGCCCCTGCGAGAAGCTGATAGAGCGTTTCCGCCTGTTTGTCTGGGGCGGCAAACGGTAGGGTGGCGATCGCCAAGCCGCTCTGTGGAGTAGCACCCATCGCAAAATATCGCTGAGGCAATGGTTGGCCGAGATTTGCCCAAACAAAAATGGATCATCCACCAGGGCCCGAAAATAGTCGATGGTTTGTACCATCACCTGTCCTGTTGGAATGCTGACCACGGCTGCATCATCGGGGGCATCTAATCCAATCAGAATATCCGGGCGATCGCCCTCCGAGAATTGCTCCTGCTGGATGCGAGTCAAGGCTTGCCTGAGCACAGTGCTACTGATCTTAGAACCGCAGCCAGCACAGCGCATTGCCGCAGATTTTAGAGGAGGGGAGCTTGTGGTGCTCTGGTGGGGTGCATTCATCACCGCCATAGGCTGTAAATTCTTGAATTTTTGCATGAACTGCTGATCAATCCAGTCTTTCCAACGCCAGAGCCAGCGATCGGGGCCCAGCCTAAGTGCCCCACGGGAAGCGATCGCTTTGCCTTCCCCTGTGCCGATTAAAATCAGAAATTCTTTTTGGGGTGTGAAAGGTTGTAAGGGCTGACCTTGCAGCGCACGTCGTAGATTATTGACCAGCGGTTTGCCCTGCCGAACAGCAAACACTCCAGCCTTGGGACGGGGGTGATTGACCATGACAGCAACGTCGCCTGCGGCAAACACCTCTGGATGCGAGATCGATTGCAGCGTATCACCACCTGAATAAATCCGGCGGGGTCGGTTGCCAAGCCCGACTGCCGTAGCCAAGCGGCTGCCGCTGCGTGAGTCACCCACAAGATGCGATCGCATCTCACCGTTAAGCCTGACTCGCACCGAATAATTTTCTCCGGTAAAGACGAGTTGCTTAGACATGGCTCATTTAGACCCGGCTCGCTTAGACATGGCTCAATGGCTACTACAGTTTCTTGCAAATGCACAATCGCGCCGCGCTGGGTCAAAATTTGCTCAGCGCGTTGTCCCACCCAGGGATGGCGTTCAGGCAGTAAGCGATCGCCCCGGTGAAATACCTCCAGTGTTAGGTTGGTGAGCGGTTGCTGAGCCGCTTGATAAATTTGGTGCAGCCGAGCTTGCACAGACATTGCTAGCTCGACGCCGCCTGCCCCCCGCCGACAATTGCCAATCGCATCGGTTGCTGGGGATGTTGAACAATCTCGTCTACAAGCTGATCCCAATACTGGAGAAATTGGGAAATCGGCTTGGCTGGAATGGCATATTCTTTGGCTCCTGGTACAGTCAGGGTCGCGGGCGTGCTACCCATGTCAATCGACAATTTATCAAAAGTGATGGGCGGACGATGGGCTAACAGGACGCGGTTATTTTCTAGATCGAGGCCGATTGCCCGATCGCGAATCAGCCGTACCTGGGAAAACTGAGCCAAAAGGCGCAAATCAATGTGGCAGTCTTCAAAGCGATATGAACCTGCAATGTATCCTGGCAGCATCCCTGAATAGGGCGTGTATGTCACATCTGTGATCAACGTTAGCTGCACGCCTGGAATGGGGTTCATCCCAAACTGCTTGAGGGCGATCGCGTGGCTATGCCCCCCTCCAATCAAAACCAGGTCTTTCACAATCACCAGGTCTTTCACAATCACCGAATTTTTCACATAGCCAGTTAAGCCGTTATTTGGCTGATTGTAATTTAAAAAGTGCTGCAAGATAATTTCTGATAAGTAGAATGACTGAATTACAGGATTGCGTGCTGCATTATGTGCCGCTCAGATCACTTGAGCCATTCACGCAGCGAAGATGATCATAGCCATCCTGTTTAACTCCATTACTGATTGCCCCTAACTCTATGGAAATGACTGACTCTTCAATCGGCAGCTACGCTCCCGATTTTGAGCTACCTGGTACGGATGGCTTAGTCCATCACTTGACCCGCTACCTCGAAAGATTTCAAGCGGTAGGTGTGATCATCATGTGTAACCACTGCCCCTATGTCCGCCTGTATCTCGATCGCCTCAAGCAAATTCAAACCGATTTTCAGAATCAAGGCTTCATCCTGATCGGCATTAATGCCAACGACGACCAAAGTCATCCAGAAGACAGCTTTGAGCGGATGTCTGCTTTTGCAACCGAGCATCAGCTTAATTTTCCTTATTTGCGGGATTTGACGCAGGATGTAGCGCGTAGTTTTGAAGCAGCGCGAACCCCAGAAGCTTTTTTGATTGATGGCTTGGGTATTGTGCGATACCGTGGTGCGATTGATGACGATCCTCAAAATCCGCAGGCAGTTCAGGCACCCTATCTCCGAAATGCAATCGCTCAACTCCTTGCGTTACAAGCAATTACTGTACATTCCACAACAGCCCTGGGCTGCTCAGTTAAGTGGCGTAAGTAATAAGAAGTACCTTGCAGGTTACAGAATATAGTTCTGCTGCTATCTTAGGGTGGAAAGCACCTTAAAACTGAAAAAATCGTCATTTCATGGGATTAACATACCAGCGCGTTCTGCTGAAGTTGAGCGGCGAAGCTTTGATGGGAGATCTCGCCTACGGAATTGACCCTGCTGTCGTCCAAAGCATTGCTCAAGAAATCAAAGAAATTATTTCCGAGGGAGTCCAAGCTGCAATTGTCGTGGGAGGCGGCAACATTTTTCGAGGCGTGAAGGGGGCAGCCGCAGGCATGGATCGGGCCACTGCGGATTACATCGGGATGATTGCCACAGTCATGAATGCCATGACGCTCCAAGACTCGTTGGAGCAAATCGACATCCCCACACGGGTGATGACCGCGATCGAGATGCAGGAGGTGGCAGAGCCTTATATCCGTCGCCGGGCTATCCGTCATCTCGAAAAAGGGCGGGTTGTGATCTTCGGTGCTGGATCGGGCAATCCGTTCTTTACGACCGACACGACTGCCGCCCTTAGAGCGGCTGAGATCAATGCGGAGGTGGTGTTTAAGGCAACCAAAGTCGATGGCATTTACGACGCTGACCCTCAGAAAAATCCTACTGCTCGCCGGTTTAAAACGCTGACCTATTCTCACGTCATCAGCCAAGATTTGAAAGTGATGGATACGACAGCGATCGCATTGTGTAAAGATAATAGTATCCCGATTATTGTGTTCGATCTCTCAGTCTCAGGCAATATTCGCCGGGCTGTGATGGGAGAATCCATTGGAACGATTGTGAGAGGATCTTGTGAAATTACCTGATGTCGAAAGTCATATGCAGAAGGCTGTTGAGGCAACTCAACGCAACTTCAACACCGTCCGTACTGGCCGGGCAAATGCTGCCATCCTCGATCGGGTGCAGATAGAGTACTATGGCACGCCGACACCCCTCAAGTCTCTGGCAGGAATTAGCACCCCTGATTCCACAACTGTTTTAATTCAACCCTACGATCGCTCCTCACTCAATCTGATTGAAAAGGCGATCTCTTTGTCAGACATTGGCTTGACCCCCAGCAATGACGGATCTGTGATTCGCCTCAACATTCCACCGCTGACGAGCGATCGCCGTAAAGAGCTAGTCAAAACAGTGGCCAAGTATGCCGAAGAGGGCAAAGTTGCCATTCGCAATATTCGCCGAGATGCTGTAGATGCGGTTCGCAAACAAGAAAAGAACAGCGAAGTTTCTGAGGACGAAGCCCGCGATTTACAAGATAGCCTGCAAAAGTTGACGGACAAGTACATTAGCAAAATCGACCAGGTGTTGGCAGAGAAAGAAACCGATATCACCACACTTTAAGGCGGCTCTGTAGTAGGTTGCCAAAGACCTGTAGTCGATTTAACTTAGGATCACGATGGGTTTAGTCCTCTAATTGATTGAGAGACAACTGGTTTGGATAGGGGCACATCTCGGTGTGCCCCCATATTTCGTCAGAGTTTAGACAAAATATAGGAGACTGGCTACCGTGAAATTTCGGAACTGGTGCTGTCTTCTTCAAGCTAATTTCAAAGAAATTCCGTAAAACTTTCCCTTAAAAATACATTATTTCGAAATGGGGACTTTAGACTGTGGATAGGTTAAGGAACTTTAAGATGCAAATCTTCGCATTCCAGGGCGATCGGGCGCTAAGTTAGCCATGTTCTCCAGTCTGGTAGTTTGCCTAAACGAGTAGACTGGTGCTGGAGTAAACCGTATTGTCCAGCATCCAGATTGTGAGGGAGTCGGTCAATTAGCGGTTCAGCCAATCGGCAAGATCAAAAAGGTTTGACTTTGAGGCACTCAATCTGCTTGAGTCCGAAGCATTCCCTCTACCCTTGCCGACCCATTTGAGACAACGTTGGCGTACTTAGGAGTAAATTTGAAGCCATGTATGACTGCATCATTGTAGGCGCAGGACCTGCGGGTGGCACTGCTGCTTACCACTTGGCAAAGCGAGGACGATCGGTACTAATCCTGGAGAAAGACTCTTTGCCACGCTACAAGCCTTGTGGGGGAGGTGTTTCACCCCAAGTTGCCGAGTGGTTTGACTTTGATTTTTCCCCAGCAATTTCTCTCAAGGCCAACACCTTACGCTTTACCTGGAAAATGGGCGATCCGGTGGAGTCCAAGCTAGATGACATTGAGCCAATTTGGATGGTGCGGCGAGATGTGTTTGATCACTTTTTGGTGCAGCAAGCGCAAAAGCAAGGTGCAGAACTACGAGACAGTACAGAAGTCTCAGGGATTGAATTTAAGGTTGATCACTGGCAAGTTAATACGGCGAGTGGGCCCGTTGCAGGGCGCTACCTGATTGCAGCCGATGGCGCTAAAGGGCCAAATGGCCAAATGGTTAGGCTTTAGCGATCGCAAACGCCGATTAGCGGGTGCTCTTGAAGCAGAAGCCCCTGCTAATATTCAAGATTCGAGGATTCATTTTGAGTTTGGCATGGTCAAGAACGGCTATATCTGGAACTTCCCTAAAGCTGATGGCTATTCCATTGGCATTGGCACATTCCGGGGCGGTGAGCAGCAGGACTTCAAGAGCATCCTGACTGAATATGCGGCTTCTTTTGGCATTGATCTGAAAACTACTAAACAATATGGACACCCCCTTTGTCTGTGGGACGGTGACCAGACATTGCACACTCAAAACGCCTTGCTGGCTGGAGAAGCAGCCTGTGTGGTAGACCCCATGACCGCTGAAGGGATTCGCCCTTCTATCTTCAGTGGTATGAAGGCAGCCGAGGCGATCGATCAAGCCTTGGGTGGCAGTGCCAATGCTTTGGAGCAATATACCGAAGTCATTAGCAAAGAATGGGGTAGCGACATGGTGTGGGCACAGCGGCTTGCAGGCGTGTTCTATCGGGTTCCAGGTATTGGCTACAAGGTCGGGGTGAAGCGTCCTTCAGCCCCAGCTCGTATGGGCAAAATTCTGTCTGGACACATGCGCTACGGAGATGTGGCCGGTCGGGCTTTGAAGCGCCTCAGTACAGGTTTGATTCCAGGTATGGGCGGCTGAGCCTGATCGAACCCTAACCCAGTTTCCATTCGGAACCATTTTTAGCACAGCAGGGCATGGCGATCGTCGTGCCTTTTTTTGCTTGATCAGGATTCTGTGGGTAGAGCCAGGAGTTCCAGGAGTTGGGGTTCCGAGAGTTGAGCTACTCCTAATTCTTCGGCCTTAGCCAGCTTTGAGCCTGCCTCTTCACCTACGACTAAATAATTTGTTTTGGCACTCATGGAACTCGTCACTTTGCCACCTGCGTTTTGGATTAAGGCTTTTGCCTCATCACGTTTTAAGGTGGGCAAGGTTCCTGTAATCACAAAAATCTTACCTGCGATCGCCCCATTCACGACCTTGGCAACTTTAGCTTCACCCATGAGTTGCACGCCTGCCGAGCGTAACCGTTCAATTAAGGTTTGATTGGACTCAACCCGAAACCAGTCATACACAGATTGGGCAATTTCTTGACCAATGCCATAGACACTGGCGATCGCCCCAACCTCTGCGTTTGCTAGGGCTGCCACGGTAGAAAAATTTTCGGTCAAAGTCTGAGCATTCACGCTTCCCACATGCCGAATTCCCAGACCGTACAGGACTCTTGACCAGGGCTGAGTTTTGGAGTGAGCGATCGCAGCCACTAAATTCTGTGCCGATTTCTGACCCATCCGGTCTACCGTCATTAGCTGATCTGTCGTGAGATCGTATAGATCTGCGACGGTGTGCAGCAAGCCGCGATCGACAAACTGCTGCACCCATTTTCACCCAAACCATTGATATCCATCGCATCTCGGCTGGCCCAATGGGACAATGCCCCCGCAAAATGGCAGGACAGGAGATGTTAATGCAGCGCGTCACGGCTTCACCTGCGGGGCGAAATAGCGGTTGATGGCACTCCGGACATTGGCTGGGCATTTGAAAAGCAACCGTGCCAGGCGGACGCAAGTCAGTCAACACTCGCAATACTTCCGGAATAATTTCGCCAGCTTTGCGGATAATCACTGTATCTCCTACCCGAATATCCAGTTCGGCAATCCGATCGGCATTGTGCAAAGTCGCTCGCGAAACCGTGGTGCCCGCAAGCTGCACAGGCCGCATTTCGGCGAGGGGCGTTACGGCTCCGGTGCGTCCCACATTAACGCTGATGTTTTCCACCAGAGTAGGAGCCTCTTCAGCCGGATACTTGAGCGCGATCGCCCAGCGGGGAAACTTTTGCGTAAAGCCAAGCTGCTCTTGAAGCTCAAATGAGTTGAGCTTGACTACCACTCCATCTGTCATGTAGGGCAGGCTCAGCCGCTCCGTTGACCAGCGATCGTAATACTCGCCTACTACATCTAAAGAAGGACAGATTTGCCGGTTGGGATTAACCCGAAAGCCCATTTGCTGAAGTAGATCCAGGGACTCCTCCTGAGTTTGGGGAGTAGGGGTCTGAGAATGGGGCAATGTTGGCGTGTGCAGGACAACATCAGCCACAGCTTCTAGGGCAGCTTCATCGGCTACCAGGTCTAATACGCTCGTCGCTTGCCATCGTTCTTTTGCCTCATCTCCGACAATTTGCAGCGTGTAGGCAAAAAATCTAACCGCCGTTTGTCTACAATCTTGGAGTCAAGCTGGCGTAACGTTCCGGCTGTGGCGTTGCGCGGGTTGGCAAACAAAGTTTCTCCAGCCTGTTGGCGATCGCGATTGATTTGCTCAAAAACAGCCAAACTCAGGAACGCTTCGCCGCGCACTTCGACGATCGGTGGCGGCTGATCCAAGTTGAGCCGCAGGGGAATAGAACGAATCGTTCGGACGTTTTGGGTAACGTCTTCGCCAGTCATGCCATCTCCTCGCGTTGCACCTCTGACGAGTACACCATTCTCGTAGGTGAGCGCCAAGGCGTTGCCGTCAATCTTGAGTTCACAGACATAGGCAAATTCTTTGATTTGCGGCGCCACTCGTTGCCATCGGGTTTGCCAATGAGCCAGTTCCGCCAGGTTGAAAGCATTTTCCAGGCTGTAAAGCGGTAGATTGTGTTTGAGGGTGGTGAACCGGGTTGCCGGACGTTCGCCCACACGCTGAGTCGGACTGTCCGCACTGATGAACTGCGGATACTGGGCTTCCAGGTCTTGCAGTTCTCGATAAAGCTGATCGTAAACCGCATCTTCTAACTCTGGTGCGTCTAAGACATAGTAGTGATAGCTAGCTTTTTGCAGCAGCGATCGCAGTTCTTCGATGCGTTGCTGAGCCAGAGCAAATTGGGGGACAGAGTCTTCCATGACGCCAGAGAATGAGTTTAGTTTGATTGTACTATTTTGTCTATTTATCAGGGCAGGCGATCGCCCCACACGTTAAGAAATTGTTGTGTCGATGGCTCCTGGAGAGCTAAAAAATGGGATACGGAAAGGGCGATCGCCTACCTATACCAAAAGTGGAATCAAAGTCAGACTCCTAGCCCACGCTCGCACTGCCTATCGAATGACCATCGCCCTGCCATTCGGTGCGTCTCAACTAACTGAGATAGTTCTCGAAGCGGGAGTAGCGGTGAGTCCAAACTCATTTCTGTTTCTATAATACTCGCCAACTTGGAGATGATAAATCTTCAACTTACCCTCGTCATAGCATTGCTGATTCTCACCCAGACAAAGATCTGAATGTCAAGCCCGCGCATGGTATAAGAATAGTGTTCTTGATCTTCTTAAAGCTTTGAATAAACTCCAAAACTTATATGTCAATAGGGTTTGAGATGCGCTTACCCTGATCATTAATCAAATATGGCTCAAGTCAAAAGTCCGCTGCGTTATCCAGGTGGAAAATCCAAAGCCCTCGATAAGATCATTCCGCATATCCCCTTAAATATTGGCGAATATAGAGAGCCTTTTGTGGGTGGCGGCTCTGTTTTTCTTGCGGTAAAACAACTATTGGGTAGTCGAGTTAAACGATACTGGATTAATGACTTAAATTTTGATTTGTCTTGCTTCTGGCTATCTGCCAAAACCGATATTGAATCTCTGGTCAATGAAGTAGATAGGATCAAGCAAAAATATACAATGGTAGAGAGCTATTTAATCATTTTACTCGTGAAGATCTGATTTTGAGTGAGTTTGAACGAGCAGTACGCTTCTTTGTCTTAAATCGGATTACTTTCTCAGGCACAGTAGATTCAGGTGGTTATTCTCAACAAGCTTTTGAACGAAGATTTACAGATTCATCGATTGATAGATTGCGAAAAATCTCTGTTCACTTATCATCCATCCATATCACTAATGGTGACTATGAAAGCTTAGTGTCTCAAGACGGAGAGAATGTTTTTATTTTTCTTGATCCACCTTATTTAAGTGCTACAAAGTCAAAACTCTATGGCTTGAAAGGAAGTTTACACACTGCTTTCGATCATGAGCGATTTGCTGAAAACATGCGTCAATGCCAGCACAAATGGCTCATTACTTATGATGACTCTCCAGAAATTAGAAAGTTATTTAGCTTTGCCAATATTAGTGAATGGACGCTTCAGTATGGCATGAACAACTATAAGCAGGAACGTGCTGCTCAGGGTCAGGAACTACTGATCCAAAATTATTGATATTAGAACCAAACTCTTGGCTGCCTTTGCTCAATTCATTCAATCTGCCAACCTATGTCCTTAGATACTATTGCGAATCAAATAGAACGGTTTACCGAACTGCAATACTGGGTTGAGGCATCTGCCGTAATTGTCTCTGCTATCTCAGGCATGATTGCTGCTCGCGAAAAGCAGTTAGACATTGTGGGAACCTATTTCATTGCATTTGTCACTGCTTTTGGCGGTGGAACCTTGCGTGATCTATTACTCGATCGCCGACCTTTATTTTGGGTCAGTCATCAAGAATATCCTATTCTGATTTTTGTTTTATCTATTTTATTCCTTGCCTGTTCCCAGCATTTGACACCTGTAAAGCCCCTCGCCAGAAAATCTTTTGACTTCATAGATGCTTTAGGGCTAGCACTCTTTAGTATCTCAGGTACCTCCTATGCTTTAGCTTATTACATCCCTTTTTGGATCGCTGCACTCTTCGGCGTCATTACGGGTGTGTTTGGGGGCGTTTTACGAGATGTTCTCCTGGTCGAGATTCCGCTGATCTTTCGGCAATCGACCACCCTTTATGCCACCTGCTCTTTTGTAGGGGGTTGGATCTATTTGGTCACTTTATTACTAAAGTTCCCTCCTTCGCTAGCAGGCTTAATGGGATTTACCACGGTGGTCATGTTACGAATGGCTGCTCTACACTACAACCTGAAGCTTCCAGCACTCTATTCCAAAGATTAAATATGGCACTCAAAACCTGGTTTTTGGGGTTTTGTGCCGCGCACGCGCGGCACAAAACCCTATTTGCAACCTACTGAGTTTAACTTAATGGCATAATGGCATTTATGCTTGGCAGGCGAGGGCGGTACGTCATTGGCGGGATTTAGGTCAAAGAAGTTAGCAGGTTTCAGCGTAAAGCCAATATAGGCAGTGGGCATGACTGGCCAATCTTCGGCGCGAGGAATGTGAGTGTGTCCAAACGTGTACCAAACCACAACATCGGTGTTTTCTACAGACTCATTGGCCTGTGTCCATTTGGGTAAACCATCGCCACCTGGATTTTGGTTGGGATACTCGCCAGCAGGGAACCGTTCTTCAGGATCATAGGGCGTCACCCACAGGTGCTTTGTCATGTATCCTGCCCGTTTGGTGACACTGGCTTCAGGATGGGCAAACGGGGGTGAGTTCTCGCCATGCACTAACTTGTAGCTCACTGGATATCCCATGCGGTTATGGACTGAGGGATTGACAATCTTCCAATAACGAGCTTTAGCAGGCTCAATCAGTCGCTGTGCCTCAGACTCAGTCGATAGCAGTGTGGACTTGGCATAGAAAGCGTTACCGTAGGGATTCTCATCACCCAATGGCGCAGATTCAGTATCGACTTCGTAAACTGAATTATTCATGCCATCGACCGACATATCCATGCGGGCGATTGCCAAGGGAGCCGAAAAGCACCTCGGCCAGCCAATACATTATCGACAACAAGGGTGGCGGCCTCGGGGAACGCTCGGCCCGGCGACCATGGCGGCCACCGCCAAGCCGGACGGCTACACCATCTCGCAGGATTCCGATCACCGTCTTCCGTCTTCCGCTGATGAAGAACCAGAAGGTCTCGTGGAATCCCGACACCGACTTCACCTACATCGTTCATCTGACGGGCTACGCCTTCGCGGTTGGAGTCCGAGGCGAAAGTCCATTCAAGAAATGGCAGGACGTCATCGACTTTGCGAAGGCCAACCCCGGCAAGGTGAGTTACGGTTCGCCGGGAGCCGGCACCTCGCTTCACATTGGCATGGAACTCATTGCCGGCCAGGCCGGCATCAAACTCACGCATGTGCCGTTCAAAGGGGATGGCGAGCAGCGCGCCGCCGTTCTCGGCGGCACATTGATATGGCCGTTGGCGGCAGCGGGCTCGTGCCGTTCGTGGGTGACGGGCG
>JAAUOQ010000020.1 GCA_012034795.1 Leptolyngbyaceae cyanobacterium CRU_2_3 | reverse complement strand
CTCTGTTTAAGCGACCCACAACGGCGATCGCTGCGGTAGCTTTTCTGGCAGCAGGGCTAATTTTCCTAGCTTTTACCCTACGCGCTATGCTGGGACTGAATACAGTTTGAGGAAGCAGAGTGCTGGTGCTGCAAAGCATAGCTGATTCCCAAAGACTTTGATGGAAGGGAGAAAAAGCAATGGCTACAGATCGTCGAGTGGCACGAGTGACGGAGCTAATCAAGCGAGAGGTCAGCCAATTGTTGTTCTCTGGAATTAAGGATGATCGCGTAGGCATGGGAATGGTCAGTGTTACTCATGTCGAAGTAGCAGGCGACTTGCAACATGCCAAGATCTATGTCAGCATCTATGGCACCGACGAAGCCAAAGCCGAAACCATGGCAGGGCTAAAATCGGCAACGGGCTTTGTCCGCAGCGAACTGGGACAACGCATCCGTCTCCGACGTACACCAGAAGTCGTATTTATAGAAGATCTCTCGATTGAACGGGGCACTAAGGTGCTGTCCTTGATTAACAAGTTGAGTCAGGAGCGCAAAGACATTCCTGAATCGAGCGGCGATCGCTGGTCAGTAGAGAAGGCAGTTGATGATGATGATAACGACGAAGAGGGTTTAGCAGACGCAGAAGACCTGGTGAGCGCAGAAGAAGAATCTTAGGCTGGTAGACTGGGATCGCTCAATCCTTGCTTGCCCCAATTTTTTAGCCAGCGCTATGCCTTCTATCCAATCTGTCGCCCTTCTCCACGACTGGGAACATCTGTCTTTGCCCCAACAAGTTGCCCAAATGCTGGTTGTGCGAGCATCCGGACACTTGTTTGATCACCAAATTCAGTATCCTGACTGGGAGCCATCCGCAGCCATTCTGCAACAGTGGGTGCAGGAGCTAGGGGTAGGAGGGGTGATTTTGTTGGGCGGCAGCGCTGCTGAAGTAGGGTGGCGATCGCAGCAGTTGCAAGATTGGGCCAGCCTACCGCTGCTGATTGCCGCTGACATTGAAGAAGGGGTAGGACAACGGTTTGCAGGAGCCACCTGGTTTCCACCGCCATTGGCGTTCAGTGCGATCGCTCACCAAAATCTTTCCCAAGCGATCGCGGCTGCCGAGCAAATGGGTGCGATCACAGCCCAGGAAGCCCTAGCACTCGGCATCAACTGGCTGCTGGCTCCAGTAGTAGATGTCAACAACAATCCCGATAATCCGGTGATCAATGCCCGAGCCTGGGGTGAAACGCCCGAAATCGTCAGCCAATTGTCCACAGCGTTCCTGCGCGGTGCCCAGAACTATGCAATTTTGACCGCAGCCAAACACTTTCCTGGACATGGCGATACGGCGATCGACTCTCATTTAGAACTGCCGATCTTGACGCACGATCGCCAACGCCTGGACAGGGTGGAGTTGCCGCCATTTGAGGCAGCGATCGCCCAAGGCGTAGATGCGGTGATGACTGCCCATTTACAAATTCCTAGCCTAGATCAACAGTACCCTGCGACTTTTTCGGCAGCTATCCTGATGGGAGAACTGCGACAACGCCTGGGCTTTCAGGGTCTGATCGTCACAGATGCGCTGATCATGGGTGCTATCACAAACGCTACGGCATCAACGAAGCGCCTGTATTGGCTATTGAAGCGGGAGCCGATGTGCTGATGATGCCTGCCGATCCGGTTGGTGCCATTCAAGCCATCTGTGAGGCAGTGACAGCGGGACGCATTCCCCCTGAACGCATCCATGCGTCTCTGGAGCGAATCTGGCAAGCCAAACGCAAAGTTAGCGCTCAGTCTTTTGTGGGGAGCGCCTCTCGATGCCTGGGAGCAAACCCCGCCGCCGCCCCTTCAGCTAGAACAACTGGCTCAACCCCAGGCGATCGCCACGGTTGCCAACATCCTCCAAAACTCCATGCAGGTTCATTGCCCTGAACCATTGCGTTGGCAAAACGCAGTTTCCCAACCCCTGCGAAATCTTATCCTGGTTGATGATGTGCTCAATAGTTCATTTTTATCTCGTCAAGCTCCAGCGATTGTCATTCCCTCGCAACGGGGCTACCCCTGGCAAATCGTTGATTGCCACACCCCGCCGATGCTGCTGTCGGCTGAACCGGCAGACTTCCAACCAACACTGCTCCAACTCTTCGTCCGGAGTACTCCCTTTCGTGGCATAGCCGGACTGACGGCAATCGCCCGTAATTGGCTCTATTTCCTGGTGGAGACAGAGCAGCTAGAGGCGCTAGTGCTCTATGGTAGCCCTTACGTGTTGGAAGTGCTGTGCTCTCAGATCCCTAAAGATATTCCCTATGTCTTTACCTATGGGCAAATGCCTGCGGCTCAGGCGATTGCCCTAGAAGCCCTCTTCAGTTTGTCCGCCCTGGAAACAGGCTCTGAAATTAATCCAATTTTCACGGATTAACCGACTGGAGTTGCGGAAACTGGTGAACATGTCACCCTCTATCCAAAGTTAAGTATTTCTAAAGGAATTGCACCCCCCATGCCATCCAAAAATCTCCTGCCCCGTGTTTGGCGCAATCTATCGCGAGCCATTATTCCTGTTGTAGCATTAGGATTATTGATGACTGGAGTTGCCTGGAGTCAACCCAGTTACCAAAGTGTCACCCAACCTATTTCACCTGCGGCTCAAGTCGTTGCGGCCGCTTCTCGTAATCTTTCTAGTCATGTGCTGAGCGGTGACTTTAGTGAGAACGATCTGGTGATTTCATCCATTGCTTCCATCCCAACTGCTCCTGTCCCCACTACCGCACAAAATTCTCCTATGGCTGCACCTGCCAAATTGTCTCCTGCTGATCTCAATGCTGCGCTTGGCAACCTCACAGGCTGGAGGGTTGAAAACGATAAACTGCACCGCCAGTTCCAGTTCAAATCTTTCGTAGAAGCCTTTGGCTTTATGGCTAGCGTTGCGCTCGTCGCAGAATCGATGGGGCATCATCCAGAATGGTTTAACGTCTACAATCGCGTCACCGTTGACCTGACGACTCACGATGCAGGTGGGATCTCAGCCAAAGATGTCGATTTGGCCAAAAGAATGAATGAATTAGCCCCTTAAAGAACTGGGCGAGAGGCAAGAGATGATGAGAGTACCCACTCTCGCCTTCCCTCAACTCCGCCCCGTGGTTGATAATCCCTCCACAATCACCGAAGGCGTGTAG
The DNA here is from genome assembly GCA_012034795.1 of Leptolyngbyaceae cyanobacterium CRU_2_3. GTDB lineage: Bacteria > Cyanobacteriota > Cyanobacteriia > Elainellales > Elainellaceae > Drouetiella. The sequence continues at coordinate 15,375 of JAAUOQ010000020.1, read as the reverse complement.
CAAGAGCCATTCCAATCGCCATCGTCTCCTAACTCCATGACGTGCTTCAAAGCAGTGTAAATATTGCCTGCAACCATGGTGTCCTTCACCCGACCCATAATTTCGCCCCCTTCAACGCGATAGCCCAGATCCACATTGATCGATAGTTCGCCCGAAATACCAGCACCACCGCCTAAGATCTGGTCAATAATGATGCCGCGTTCCAGCGATGCAATTAGATCTGAAACGGGCTTGAATCCAGGCTGAATCAACAAATTAAACAATCCAGGCGTTGGATAGCTCCCTAAACCAGGGCGAAAGCCGTTGCCTGTAGTGCCGCTCCCTAGTGCCCGCCCGATTGTCCGATCGGTGTAGAACAATTGCAACACGCCATCTTTGATGAACGTAATTGGCTGCGTGGGTGTCCCCTCATCATCAAATGGGCAGCTAAAAGGGCCAGCATCAGGTTGCTGCGAGAGGGTGACAAGGGGTGAGGTCACGGGTTCTCCCAGGCGATCGCTCCAGGGTGAAGCGCGTTCAATCACTTGTTTGCCGTTGAGAGCGGCTTGTACCGTCCCCCAGAGAATATCAGCCGCTTTGGCTGTAAACAGAACAGGAAACCGCCCTGTGGGTGAGGCAACGTTGTTTTTTGCCCAATCGATCCGCTGAATAATTTGTTGGGCCAGGGTAATAGGGTCAAGACTATTGCGTTGAGTTTGCCCATCTCCAACACTAAGAAAGTCATCCCCTCGTACCCACTCTGACTCTATGTAGCCGCTGAGGGTCGTATCTGTGTAGCCACAGTCTAGCCCTTGCGAATTGATCAGGCGGGTCGTTTCGGCATCACATTCCCATTCTGCCGTACAGAGGATTTCGGGATAAGCATCCCGAATCAGGCGATCGCCTCTTTACCCCATTCCACGAGCTGCTCCACGGCCACGGCAGTGCCCAAATCAGGGTAGAGAGTTTTCGTGGAGGATGCAGTTAATTCAATGGCTTCAGGCTCAGTCAGTTGGCTAATGGCGATCGCCCGATCGACCAATGCCTGCGGTTCCACAGCACCATAAGCCACTGCCAAGCCAGGTCGCCCATTACGCCATAGCCGCAGGGCAATGCCTTCAGCTTGAGAACTCTCTAGCTGTTTGAGGCGATTGGCTTCAAAAAAGACAGGGCGTGATAATGAACTGGACTGAAACACTTCGGCAGTTTCTGCGCCCGACCGCAGTGCCAACTCCAGCAATTGCTCTGCTGATTCAAGAGATCTGTCAAAACTCATACGGAGTTTGTCGATAGGACTGGATGCCTTTGCTATACCAGGGTGGGTGCAGCCTACAAGCATTAGCTACCGATAACAATACGGCTAATGGTGAGTGGTGCATGGCTGACGACTCCCTAACTATCTTCCGGGATCACGCACATTAGGCTAGGTTCAATTCTTGCATTAGCCAGAATCCCGCAAAAGATTCGGAGTTGGCATCTGACTGAATAGCTAAAAAGTGAATGTGGTTAGCTTGCTGCTTAGTCATTTCAAATCCCTTAGCTTCGGCTTGCAATGCAGGCGTTGGCAGGTTGGACAAAACCCAAGCATCATTGGCTCCAGTTTGGAGAATGAGTTGGGCCGGTGCCTCGCTCTTAAATTTGACATAAGCCAACTCTAAGCCCGACATCCAGGCCGCCAGAGGCACCGCTCTAGCAGAGTAGATGATGATCCCTGGTATAGGAGTATCTGGGCTAACGCCAAACATGGTCGGTGGAAAGGCTTCGCTGAAACTGATGTCCCACTCCAACATTTCGTCGAAAGCCCTCGCCTCCAGCGTCACCAGGGCCCACTTTTCGCCCATGAGGGCATCTGGCAAGGTTTGAGCAGCCAGCATCGGCAAGGCTACAGAAGGATTACTCCCGGCTTGATAGTTGGGTAAGCTGGGGTAATATTGCTGCATTCGTTCTTCAATCCACTGATTGAGCGCCAAAGCGCGGCGGCTCGGATAAGCCGGAACGCCAGCCTCTTCGCAGGCTTTGGTGATCATGTTGTTCATTTGGCGGCGGAAGAACCGTACTTTGTCAGGAAACTTAGGAGACTGGGCGATCGCTGCCTCCACTGCCGATCGCAGTGACACAGAATTAACTTCAGTGTTTGGGAAAAATTGGGAGTAGCGGAACAGAGAGTCTGGCTGGGCTTTCACATCCAACGGACTCTCACAGATTAAAACTTCCCAAAGCTTCTTCTGTCGGTCGTCCAATACAGGGCGCGAGTAAAAATCCAACTCCCAAATCGTTGTCATAGCAGATTCTATAGCGGGTTCTCGTGATTGACAAAGGCTCTCTGTCCTTTCCTATTCATCTTGACATCCTTGAGGCCAACCCTGAGCAGCAATTGTGTTTGCCCCTACACTTACCCTTGCCAAAACCACTGACCAATTAACCGATCGCGCCCGCCACTCCAAACCTGGTAGCCCGACGGCAATGGACGAATTGCCATCGCATTCACCGAATCCGTATGCCCGACCAGCGTTGCCTGCAACTCCCCATTTTCGATCGCCCATAGCTTAATGGTTTTGTCCCAGCTTCCGCTCAGCAGAGTTTTGCCATCTGGACTAAAAGCTAAAGTGGCGATCGCCCAAGAATGCCCAGTTAATGTCTGGATCAGCCGTCCAGTCTGCACTTCCCACAGTTTCACGGTATTGTCTTCACTGCCTGTGGCCACAATGCTGCTATCTGGGCTAAAAGCTACTGCCAAAACCGCCCAGGCATGATCTGCCAGCACAGTGTAGGAAATATCGCCCGTCTGCTGAACGGGTAACTGCCAGAGCCGAACGGTGCGATCGCAACTGCCACTGGCTAGCCACTCGCCTGCTGGACTCAAAGCAACGGCTGTCACCTGAAGTTTATGATCTTTGAGCGTACAAATGGTCTCACCCGTCTCAGGCTGCCAGAGCCGTATCGTCTTATCCCAACTGCCACTGGCCAGTTGGTCTGATCTGAACTGGAGCGATCGCACCGAGCCAGTATGCCCCTTCAGCAGCGTGATCAACTGACCCGATCGCCAATTCCACAGCCGAATCGTTTTATCATCCCCAGCCGTTGCCAGCATCGTCCCATCGGCACTGAAAGCCAGCGATCGAGTTGGGCTGGACGGGTGGGGCAAAGTCCTGAGCCGTTGCTGAGTTGTCAGATCCCACAGGCAAATAGTTTTGTCCTCTCCAGCACTCGCCAGGATTGGCTCTATGGGATGGAGCGCGATCGCCTGAATAGCCGAAGCTGTCGTGATGGTAGAGACTGGCGGGTGACTAGGAGGGGTACAGGTGGGTAGGGGTTGCATCCTAATTCCTGAAGCTTTCAGGACTGCCTCTGCCGATTGAAACCTTAGATTCACGGCATTTTGGATCATCAAGTCAAGCACTTGGGCCAGGCGATCGCTAACCGGCTGAGATAGATAGGATCGCCAAATCCAGCGATCGTTTAGGTGATCGTACAAATCAAATGGAGAAACTTCGGTGAGCAGATGGATACAGGTGATACCCAAACTATAGAGATCGCTAGCATAGACTGCTTTGCCGCGTGCCTGCTCAGGTGCCATGTATTCGGGAGAGCCAATCCCAGATCCCGTTGGCATCCTTGATGCCATCAGAACTGCCGTGCCAAAATCGACTAGAAAGAGACGCTGTTGCTTCAGAGCACTGCTGCTATTGCGGTTTGCCTGTCCTGTTTGAATACTGCCTGTTTGAATACTGCCTGTTTGAATACTGCCTGCTTGGATGATATTCTCTGGCTTAATGTCGCCATGAATCACCTGATGCTGATGAATGAACTGAATCACAGGCAACAGGTCAGCTAACAACTGCCAAATTTGAGCTTCACTGAAGGCTCCCTGTTGCTTCAACACTGTCGCTAAGTTTTGTCCTGCAATGAAGGCTTGGATCAGATAAAACCGCCCATCTTGCTCAAAGGCATCCAGTAACTTGGGAATTTGCGGATGCTCACCCAAGTCTTGCAGGCAGTGAGTTGCGGGTTGAAGTAGGGGGATTGTCTGTTCCTGTCCTGATGTGAGTTGCAGCAAAAACTGTTTAATTACGCATTGCCCCAAAAGAGGGCGAATTGTGTCTTGACTGAGTGCATCGATCGCCAGAAATGTTCGCTCAAAGCCTCCCTGCCCCAAAAGCTGGATGGCATAGTAGCGATCGCCCAACCTCAACTCAGAACCACAGGCATGACATTGGCGATCGGTGCTAAGATTCTGGGGTTCGGGGCAGGCAGGGTTGAGACAATAGATCATCACTGACGCTCAGAAGATGAGGTATAGCCAATTTAACTCGGATCAAACATAAGCTCGTAGGCGATCGCCGGATTGAGACGCTTCACCACTTTCAGCTACTCTTCGGCATCATTGCGCTTCTGGAACCGAGCCAAAACAACATACTGCATCTTCGGCAAATGCTGAATAATGCACTAGGGCGCTAGGGCATCACGATAGCTCATTGCCCGCCTCCTGCCCATATTGGCACAAGACAAATTACCGCCCTTGAGGACGGCAGCATTCCTGATATCATAGGGGTACTTCCTGTTATGGGAGTTATATCGATCGCTCTCGTGTTTTCCAGGCAAGAAGAGCGATCGCAATGTTTTAACTCATAAAGCCCTTGAAAACTACGATCGTAGTTTCGGGCGAATTAGGCTGAAAATTCGAGAACTGGCTTCTGAAAAGGGCTGGACGCGAAAGAAGTGTCTGAGCGAGCGGAGATTCCCTATAGTACAGTGACAAACTACGCGAGTTCTCCTAATCTTTCGACCGCAGATTACGCTGCGCTATGTAAGCTGGCTCGGTCGTTTAATGTGGCGATCGAGGGTTTGGTAGAGATTTTAGAGGAATAGAGGCGGCGATCGGGTTTCAGCTTGTTTAGGCGCAAGATTTTAGCGATCGCTCAGCTTCTGTTTGAGAATTGGAATTTGGCTTTAGAGTTTTAACCTGCTAAGAGCCGAATGAAGCCAGCTTGCTCAAAGTGGCGATCGGTTGTTAATACAGTTTGAATACCTAATTGCCGCATGATGACAAAAGATGTGCAGTCTACTAGCGACCAAGCTTTGTCAGGACGGCTTTTACAAAGGTTCCAAGCGGCTGTATCAGTCGTAAGATCAACGTGAATAATTTCTAAATAATCAGTAGATTTAAGACTATCAACAATCTGAAAGATTTGCGGACGAGGTAATCTGAGCGGGCTATGGAGCAAAGCCACAAGTTCTGCAATGACGTAGTTAGTAGTTACAAGGTTAATTTGCTGCTGACGGAATTGTATAAACAATTGAGTTGCCTCGGAGTGTTTGGGTTGTCTAGCATCAAATAGACTCGCCCAACCAGAGGTATCAGCAAATAGATTATTCCGCACGGTTCATTTCCTGGTATAGCGCTTGACCAATGTATTGGTCATGATTGTCTGCTAAGTCTGGCACGTCAGATCGGCAAGAGCCAAAGAGCGCAATGAGAGGATCGTTTTCGAGTTGATCGGCTTGCTGGGCAGTTTGTTCTAAGGATTGTAGAACGAGATGTTCAAGTGGGATATTGAGACGTGCGGCTTGGGCGGCAAGCTTTTGTTCAAGTTCGGGAGGAAGGGTGATGGTGAGTTGCATAGTAGTTTTAGATTCTTGAGTTGATATTAGCGTTGGGTCAGACTAGGTTCTGGCAATCGATTAGTCCTAATTCAGCAGCTTCATGTTCTCGATCGGTGCAGAGTTTCGAGATCGGCTTGCAGGTCGGCTGAGTCATAGTGCAGATCGATGCCTGCCTGTTTGAGGAAGGCATCGATCGCCCAACGGGATGGCAGGTTCAGGATGCGCCCGACTTCTGCGTGGGTTAACAGTTCATCCCGGTAAGCTTCAACCACGAGGGATTCTAACGCTCGCTGGGGTAGGTTATCGACGGTTTGGGTCAGTCGTTGGGCAATGTCATCAGGAAGTTCGATCGTGATTTGCATGATTTATTCTCCATACTCAGCTTCAGCACAGTATCAATTGTTGCTTCAAAGCTTCACTCTTTTAGTCTTACTTACTCTATCTCTTCAGGCACGCCTTCTAGTATTAACTACCTACTTCTCACGATTCTCACGATTGGGCAGATCAAACACGATCTCGTAAACGATCGCTGGATTGAGACGCTTCACCACTTTCAAATATTCCTGGGCTTCATTGCGCTTGCGAAACCGGGCAATCACAGCATGTTGCATCTTCGGCAAATGCTGAATAATGCACCAGGGAGCCAGGGCATCACGATAGTTCATTGCCCGCCTCCTGCCCAGATTGGCACGAGACAAATTACCGCCCTTGAGGACGGCAGCATTCCTGATATCGTGGGGTTATTTCCTGCTAGGGGAATTATATCGATCGCTCTCGTGTTTTCCAGGCAAGAAGAGTGATCGCTTTTGATGTCCACCAATACCACTAGGTGCGTATGCGCCGATGTCAACCATAAAAATGGGTTACGTCAGGTTGCGGATTCGAGAGCTTGCTGATGCGAAAAGTTGGACGCTTAAAGAGGTTGCCGATCGCTCTGGCGTGAATTACAACACCGTCAAAAGCTATGTTCAGCGAGGCGAACTGAACACCGTCGATCTCTCTGCAGTATACAAAATAGCGCGTGTTTTTGAAGTTTCGATCGAGGATTTAATGGAGATTTTGGAAGAATAGAGGCGACTCATCTGTAAAATGTGTACAGCTTAAAGGATGCGGATCAAAAAGGCTCACTTCTTTAATTTATTAATTGCGCTGCACATTTTCTGGAGATGAGCCGCCAACTTTGTTAATGTGAAATATCGGTTTATTTTGAGAAGAGCCTGGCATTTTCTTACTCTGTCGGCAACAAAGGTTCAAGCCGGATTAATAACCTTGGAATATCTGAGTTTGCAGTGTTCCAAACTTCATCCCAATCAATATCGTCGTATTCATGAATTAAATTGTCACGCATACCTGCAATTAAAGACCAGGGAATGCCAGGATGTTGAGTCCGGAAGTCTTGAGAAAGGCGTTTAACAGCTTCACCCAGAATCAGGAGTTGAAAGACGATCGCTGACTGTGTTTTGTCGTCTTCCATGAAAGCAGCTTTGTCGAGTTCCTGTTTGTATCTCAGGACTTTTTTGCAGCTTGTTCAATGTCAAGTAGAGTAGCAGTATCTCTATTTCTGGGCATAAAGCACTTGAGCCGTAGATAAAATCTCTTGACGGCGAATCCAATTGGCACTAAGTTCGATCGCCCGTTTGCTAATCAGATCTACTTTGCGTCCACAAAGGGCTTCAAGTTCTTGCTGCATTTGAACGTGATCGAGCAATCCCCATTCTGCTTCTGGTGCAAAAGCCGCCAATAAATCAATATCGCTATCCGGATGAAAGTCATCGCGTAGAATCGAGCCAAACAGAGAGAGTTCAGTGATCTGCCAGCGATCGCAAAAAAATTTGAGTTGGGCGATCGGTAAAGGAATAGCCGTTTTCATAGTCTATGCTTTGCTATCTGAGTTCTGTTGGGTGCCAATCTGATTGCCTTTAACGACAGTTGGCCCCGGTAAGCTTCAACCACAAGGGATTCTAATACTCGCTGAGGTAAGTTATCGACGGTTTGGGCCAGTCGTTGGGAAGTGTCATCAGGAAGTGCGATCGTGATTTGCATTGGGGTTGCTCCTAATGAATTATTCCACGTCTTCAGAAACACCTTCGAGAAACGCGATCGCGCCTTTGCCCCAGGGATTTTCTTCAGCGAAGTGTTCACCAACTTTAATAGCAGCAGTTTTACCACCATTCAGTAAGCGCTTGTAGCTCAGCAGATTTTTCCAGCGCCAAGGCTGGTTTTGCTTGATTTCTGCAAACTCAGCTTCAATGATGACAGATTGTTGCACTGGGGCAGCATTGGGATATTGAGTTTGCAGGTCTTGGATCACTTGTTTGAGTTCTGCGATCGCTGCTTTTTCTTCTGAAGAAATTGCAGCGTTATTCTCGATATAGGTATCAACCTGCTCAAAAATTTGCACCTTTTGAGCATTAGGAAAGTTGTATTTAGAGGCTTCTGACATAGTGAGTTTTTTGATAATGATAGGCTAGTTAAAAATTTCATTGAAAAGCGATCGCTTGACTCGAAAAATTCATCGGCTTGGGCAAGAAAATCTTCTAGCATTCTAAGTCGCGTTAGAAAAATAAGGGGTGATGTGTTGAAGACGATTTTCATCACCAAGTTTGCTCAGTAGCGATATCTTCTTCAGTCAAATAGGAAAACTCAATGCCCATAAGTTCCAATATTTTTATGAAGGTTTCGGGTTCTAAGTTCAAGGTTTCAGCGGCTTTTTTAAGGCTGATCAGTTTGGCGGTAAGTGCGCCGAGAATAAATTAGGAAAGTTTTTTCTGTTCTAGGGTGTTGAATAGTTGCACTTCGGCGGCAATGTTGTGGATTAATTCTGGGGACATAGAATGCAACTCTTTAGTTTAGTCGTTGGGTTTATTTTCGTTGTAGGTGTTGACTTTCTCAAAGATTGTAGCTTTTTGAGCATTTGGAAGATAGTAGTGATGATTGACAATCGTAGAGGGAACTGAGTTTTCTGGTTCTTGGGTAGCAGAACTATCAACAAGATAATTGGAATCCTGAGTTGAAGAACAATTTACAATTTTTCTACCTGCCTTCTTCAAGTGATATCTCAAATACTGCTGGAGATAAATTTCTTCTTGTTCTGAAAGATCTTTCTCTTCCAGGTTCTCGTAGGCTCTTATCAACTTTTCATGGGCAGAATATATCCTTTCCTTCGATTCCTTCTCAAGGCAGTACTTACGTAAAAAATCATTCAAAACAATAATGTTTTTTCCTAAATCGAATCGTTCTAAAAGTGATAACTTGTATAATTTCTCACATAAACGCCTTGCATCACCCTGCTTTTGGTTCCACAACCGCCCTACAACGAGCAATGGAATTCTTACATGACTTGGGAAAATAGATAATTCCGTGAACAGTTCTTTATCTTTTCCCCCAAGAAGTTCATAGCAAATAGACAGTTTTCCCGATACTTGTGGATTACATTTTTCATCGGCATGGCTCAGTTCTTCATCCAATACACTTATTCCCACCTCACTTAAATCTTGATTTACTAAATCTAATGCTTGATCAATAGTCCGTTTAAAAGTGTCTAATTTCTCATTTATTTTCTTTCTGGCTAATTTAATCAAGAGCGGAAATTCATAGAGTCCATCTGCTAGTTTCTGTAATTTATTTTGATCAAATTCTGATAAGCCATATCTCAAAAGTCTAAAGGCTTCATTCCGCGTCATTCTACTAATGTGAAAATCATCGAATTGATATCCATTATCTTTAATAGAACTAAGAGGAACAGCCTCTTGGGTTTGAGTAGTAATTAACCATGTACAATAAGAGGAGGCTCCGGCTTCCAAAAAATCTTTTAACTCATCCCATTTCCTCAGATTATCTAAGACTACCAAACATCGCCTATTTCTTAGTTCTAACTTTAGATCTATGCAACTTATTTCTGTATGTAGAGGAAAGCTGAATTGTTTTAATTGCTTGTATAGGGTGCTTGAATCTTCTCCATCTCCTATTTTTACCCAGTAAATGTTTTCAGCAAAGATTTTTTTAATATTAGGGTTATGACAAATTGCTACAGCTAAAGTAGATTTCCCATAACCACTTGAACCATGTAAAACTACAAAACTCTGAGTAGGATTTTGTGATTGAGCGACAAGCTTAGAAATTATTTCTTGCTCTTGAGAGCGGCTCACATAATCTTTAGGCGTAGTCGGCACATAAGTTAAATTAGAAGGTTCAATACCCATGAGTTTTATGAATGGGGATATTTTTATCTTAATGTTCCTCAATAAGCAGATTGTAATTAGTCTCACCTTTAGGATTGACTATCCATATTAGATAGGTTCCAGCAGGCATATCCTCCCACCATATTTGTGTACTATTAAAATCTTCCTGTCTATCAGAATGTTGTTGTATTCGACAAATCCCTTTGCTTTCTGAAAGGATAAATATCACTGGATCTTTGTAATCAGCGTAAACGGTGAATTGTAGATCAGTAGGTTCGGTTAATGTCAATCTATGGTCGGCAGGAATTCTATCTCGTTCAAAAGGGTTCAATCCGCAAGTTATTCCTTTAAACTCACCGTCATCATAAATATGTGCTTTACCTTTAGCCCTTGTCCTGGCAAATCCAGGAGAGATTTTAATATCCTTATCAGGAAATAAATCTTCCGCAATAAAAGCATCGAAAGCTGTAGAACTAACCACACAAAGCGCTATTGGGATTAAAAATTTAGCTAAGTGCATAGAGTTTTATTCCTCAAGCTTTGAATAGCAATACTGCGATAAGATAAAGCTGTGAAACTTCTTTAAGGCTGACAGCAAGTTATAACTAGTTATATTTCTCTTTGATTAAAAGCTAACTTCTTAATTATGTAAAAGGGAACTGTAAAACCTAAAACGCAGTTAAATCCAACCCAAGTTAATGACATGACTGATCCCCATTTGCCAACCTCAAATTTAAAATTTATATAGGGGTGGTAGTGGTGTTCAGATGAGATCGAGTTCAATTGAAAAAGAATTAAACTTTTCCCGTATAGATATAGAATTAAATCCTGCAAAACATCTGCTAGGAGATGCGAAGATATTCCAACGAGTAAACCAACTGCAATACTCAACGGTAAGGAATTTAATTTCAATCTAGTAGTGGTAGAACGCTGCCTTCCAACATTTGACCGTAACCAACTTGTTCCCATATAAGAAATGGGTAATATATTTGAGCTAAATAAAAGGCTACGGTGCGTAAAAAAATCCCAACTTGTCCATGAATAAAGTGGAATATCCCAGTCTGGCACCGCCATATAAAAGAACTGAAGAATTGGTGAAAAAGAACTTTCTGGAAAAAGCGGAGTACGAAAAATCCACTCGATCCCCAGATGAGCATCACCACAAAAACTAGAGGATTGATATGGATCAATCCCCTGTTAGCATAACGCTCACACAACTCCCAAAAAGACCATCCGAGGACCATTCCTAGAACAAGATAAAGCATTCTAGCCCTCAACAACTAAAATTACTAGGTATAATCAGATACTCCCTAATGCTAATGCATCTCAGTATTAATCCTATGATTCAATTCGTTCAAATCGATAATGCAAAAACGTTAGTTCTGAATCGTGCTTGAACATACGATTTAGAAATCTCTCTCCTACAGCACTCAAACTTCTAGCTAGGTGTTCAAACTTCTAGCTAGGTGTTCATAAACGGTCTCTCCTCCTAAGAATTGATCTTACCTGACGATAGCGAGAGTGGTAGTACTCATGAGGGTAAGATAGATATTTTCCGACACTGTAATATCAAAGTTAGTCGTTATAGACTTACTAACTCATTAACATTAGCGCCTCATTACTAGCCTCAAAGTGCCATCTCACCGATGCATCTCAAACTACTGCCACATCAATACCTCACTTGAATATGTAAGTGCCTCACCAGCAGCGCTAAAGATCGTCCCGACCGAGAGATTGAGGGCTAACTTATGATTTGATGGCTACCCGAATTGCCTTTAAGACTGCGTTCCTCTCAAAGTTTGAACGATTTCATCTGCCAGAATCCGAGTTGCCGCACTCTGAGAAATTTTCTCTAGGGGGCAGGAGACTTTACAACCATTGTTGAGATATTCGATCGCCCGTTCCACGTTGCTCAGTCGGTAGTCTTCACCCATTAGTACAGCGTTCAAGACACCCAAGATCAGGTCGGTCTGTTGGTTCGTCAGTATGATCATGTTTAGCCCCATTAATAGAGTGGCTCATTTTCTCTAAAACAGAAAACGAGTTTTACCCCATTTATTCTACCTCAATTCTCCAATATTCCAAAATACCAATATTCCAAGATTTTACATCTGACATGACTGACCCTATAAAATCTCGGATATGGCCAAACCCAAAAAGACAGAACTGAGAGTAGTGATTAACCCAAAAATCGATCGCATCACCAAAGCGATCGCTCTCCTGACTGATCAAAATGTGTCTGAATTGGTTGAGTCTGCCCTAGAAGACCACTTGTTTAGAGTTTATAAAGACGTGATTGATAAACATTCCCTAGATCAGATTGATTAATTAGATTGACTAAAAAACTGCCTCACTGAGTTCTCGATTCAGTGAGGCAATGCAAGTGTTGAACTGGAGAGCTTAGATTTCATCGGGGTTGATTCCCATTTCTCGCAGCCGTTCGGTTAACCGTTTTGCTCTCAATTCTGCTTCCTCTGCCCGCTGGCGTTCAATTTCTCTGCCCTGGCGTTCAATTTCTGTTCTTTGACGTTCAATTTCTCTGCCTTCGCCTCCTGTGGGAATGACCTGCCCATTGCGATCGCACCACCGTAACCAAACTCCAGCTTGGTCTTCAAATATTCCTTCCCAAAGCTTCAATCCCAGCCCAACAAACTCCAGCCAAAACGGTTCTGGCACTTCTACATATTGCTTGCCAGTTAATTCCCACACTTTCATCAGCGATCCATTCAGTTCGTCTTTACCCTGGATCTGTTTTAGCGGGTCAAACACGACGTAGTAGGCTACACCAATCCGGGCATAGTCCGCCTTTTTCGAGTCCGTCTCATGTCCTTTACGATTAGAGACAATCTCAATGGCAACTTCAGGCAACTTGCCGAACTCCCAGACAAAATAGGAGCGATTTTGCTTTTGGCTCCAGTCGTCCGGCATTTTCACATTCAGGCTCAGAAAAGCATCTGGGACGATCGGGTCAAGCTTCAGTCCATAGAACAATCCGACGTTCGCTCCTGCAATGAAGGGCACACTGGGCAACCAGGAGCTATAGAGTGGTTCCACCAAGAGCCGTTGCTGCTTTTCCGATTGAAAATTGTCCACAGGGGTATCGTCCTCAATGACGATGTGGCTGATGTCAAGCTCAGTCACTAGTTCTTCACTATTGAGCCGTTGTTGAGTCATGGGCAGCTATCAAAACCCGATAGTTCATTATCCCCTATATTTCTAACTGTTCGCATGATTTAGGCTAGTACAACAGGGCGCAAGTTTGGCTACCGGAGTTTGGGCATTGCACAATGGACCAAACTCTCCTATCAGCTTGTACAACAGCCAGATTCCGCTCTCTGAGCAGGCGGCACATCCAAAGCCGGATTTGCCGTGAAAAATCCAACCGGCTTCAGCATGAACCCCGAATAGGCGGTTGGCATCACCGGATGATCTTCCGGGCGCGGAATGTGATGATGCCCAAATACATACCAGACCACCACATCTGTGTTTTCGATGGAGCGATCGCCCGCTGTCCATTTCGGTAAGCCTTCGCCCCCCGGATGCTGGTTGGGGTAGTCGCCTGCGGGATAGCGCTCGGTGGGGCTGTAGGGTGTTACCCACAGGTGCTTAGTCATAAAGCGGGCCCGTTTGAGGATGGGCGAGTCTGGATGGGCAAATGGCAACACATTTTCGCCGGGAATAATTTTGTAGCCGACGGTTTGCCCTAAACGGTTGGGAACATTGGGGTTGACGACCTTCCAGTAGCGGGCAGAGAATGGGTCAACAATCCGCTGTGCTGCCTGCTCGGTTGGCAACAGGGTGGACTGGGCAAAGAAGGCATTACCGTAGGGATTGGTTTCGCCCATGGGTTCAGCTTCCGAATTCACTTCGTAGACTGAGTTATTCACCCCATCAATATCAAAATCTAACCGCATGCCAAAGAAGTGCTGATGGTTGATGGCATTGAGTTCCGGTGCCACCACCGTGCCAAATTTAGGAAAATCATCCAGTGCGCCGCAGAGCAAAATTCCAGTTAGCTTAATTTCGTATTGAATCGTGCCGTCCTGGTAGAAGTACCAAAAAAAGCCATATTCGTAGTTATCTACCGTAGCAATGAAGGAGAGTACTAGACGGCGCGATCGCCTCACTTCCACTGCATCCTGCCGCCAATCCGTATGTTTCCACAGAATACCGTAGTCTTCTTCATGCAAACAGACGGCATTTTCGGTTACTGAGACTTCGCCTCGACTGTTGGTGAGAACAGCATCAAAGTAGTGAATTTCGCCCAAACAATCACAGCCCAGCGTCAGCGAATTGGCCAGCAGCCCCACGCCATGTTCACCCAAATCAAAGGCATTTTTGCGGAAATGCTGCACTCTGGGGTCGCCATAGGGCACCACCATTTCTGCCATCGAAGCCCGGTAGAGAATCGATCGCAATTCACCCTGATCTTCGTAGCCTACCTGATACAGCACCAGCCCTTCGCGAGGGGTAAAACCAATCCGCAAATCCCACTTTTGCCAGCGGATGTGATGCCCCTCCACCTGAAAACTAGCGCCCTCCGGCTGGATAATCTGGAGTGGCTTGATGTCTTGCCGAAACTCCGGCATAAATTCTGCGGCATATTCACTGGGTTCTGGCGGCACGGGCACCACTCCCAGATCCTCCAACTGAATCATTTGCATGGTGTTGAGGTTGACGACCGGAATCAGTCCATCGATCGGGCGGGCGTAAAAGTTGCCGGTGGGGGTGGCTCTCAGATAGCACAAACAGCGCGACAGTCGCATACCCTGCTCATGCGCAAAGCCAAAATGACCGATTGCCCAAGGATCAACCACCACTAAATCTAAGTCGGTGATGCCGCGTTTGGCTAAGGCGGCGATAAAGTCTGGATGGGCTTTCACCGCCTGTTCGCACTCAGCTAACTCATCGGCCATGATGTTGGGCTGGACATCGGCAATCTGAGTCCAGGAAATTATCTGCTGTTGGGTTAAAGAAACGATCGCCTCGTAGGTATTGCCCGTGGCATTGTCCAGCAAAACTAAAAAAACTTGCCGATCGATCGCATCGCCGGGCTGAAAGTTCAGCACCTCTGCTTTGGGCGGCTCCTGCAATGTGACGCAGGGAAACCGAAAGGAATCGCTGACTTGCTGTCCTGTCTGGACAATCTGTCCTGTCCGGACGATCGCCACGGCAGTTTCCACTTCGGCAATGGTCAACGGCTCCAGAGGATGAGGGACTTGAACGAGTGGAGAATGAGGCTTGGGAAGCTCTGTTGTGGTCATAGAGGCGGGATAGATGCTGAAGAAGAGACAAAATTGGGGAACTCACGAGAGGGCGATCGCTCTCAGTCTTAATGTCATGGAGACGTAGGGTTCAACTCATGGATGGTTTAGCCAACCCCCACTGATCCAACAAAAAGGCAAAATCAA
This sequence comes from Leptolyngbyaceae cyanobacterium CRU_2_3, assembly GCA_012034795.1. GTDB lineage: Bacteria > Cyanobacteriota > Cyanobacteriia > Elainellales > Elainellaceae > Drouetiella. The sequence goes on along the minus strand of JAAUOQ010000020.1, from coordinate 200 downwards.
AGGCAATTTCCTGTTTTCAGCTTTCTCATTGACAATTGCGATGGTCAAATAAGTCTGATCCTCGCTAATAGCGGCTACAATGTCGAGGTCGGTCGAACCAGCATCCACCTTTACACGGAATAGCCCCAAAATGCTGGCGATATAATTTTAGCGGTAGTCCGGTCGTTGCAAAACCGGCAGCGGTCGGTGTTGTTTTATAC
>JAAUOQ010000365.1 GCA_012034795.1 Leptolyngbyaceae cyanobacterium CRU_2_3 | reverse complement strand
CTTAGCTGGCCTAGCCTAGCTTAGCTGGCCTAGCCTAGCTTAGTTGGCCTAGCCTAGCTTAGCTGGCCTAGCCTAGCTTAGCTGGCCTAGCCTAGCCTAGCCTAGCCACTCTGGTTTTTTCTGCTTGATATTTATCCTCAGCCGTAGCCACTCCGGTTTTTCTGCATAAAATTTATCCTCAACCGTAGCTGCCCATATCTTAATCAATCACTGGTTAATGCAGCCGCGCTTCCATAGTGCTATTCCTGAGCTAGTATCCCTGTTTGAGCTACCACCTACAGGGCAGGGGCGATCGCAAACCACCTCGAAAACGACACTGCGCTTGCGAGCACTCGTACAGGATTTTAGAGATACCGAGCAATACACGGCCTTGAAGCGATTAACACAGGTCGTGAGTCATACGCATGAGTGGACGACCCATGCAGGCTCTAAACCGTTAGGAAGCTTGCTTCGTCGTTACCCCTGTTTATATGACCACAGCCTTTTGACGAAAGACAGCACGAGCGAGCAGCGTCAGCAAATTCGGAAAATCCGTCAGCAGGTGCAGCAGCAGTTTGAGCGTGACTTATCTCGCTATGCTGCCTATAAACTAATTGGCGACAATTCCCTGGCAAATCCAGCAATGACGGCGGTCATCAATGCAGGGGAACGATCGCGACGGAACCCAACTTTGCTGAGCGATCGCCACCTTGATCGAGCTTTACAGCAGTTTGGGGGCAAGGTAGATGGCTCTAACACCTATCGTGACCTAGCACAGTGCTTTCTCACCTATAGCAGCCAAGCCCATACCTACCGCATTTTCAAGAACGATTTGTATGACTATTTAACGGCATCGATCGATGTCAAATATGGCAAAAGCCAATTTAATCAACGCCTTTATACCTACCTGCAAGGCATTTTGCCTGATCAGGACGACCAATGCCTGAGCGATGTTTTATTGGTATGTACCTGCCGCAAATTACTCAATTTTCTTACTGTCGAAGGTTGTCAAGATCTCAATCACGCGAATTTTGTCGATCTGACCGGCAATTTGGGTGCTACTGCCACTGTGGGGCTGTTGCTCAAGATTGTCTTGATCTGCCGCAATGTTAAACCTTATCTAGAAAAGCGATTTGCGATTCTATTCAACCATTACGAAACCTCTACCAGAGACGGCGTAGTGTGGTTAATCGAATCTCTGGAAAGCTTAAACGTGGCCTTCAGCATCAATTTTGGAACATTGATACTCTCTAAAGAAAGTAAGAGCAATAGGCAACAAACCCTTTAACGACCTATAGTTTCTCAGCGGTTCTCCCTCAGCGGTTCCTCCCTCACCAATGGTCTCTCGTCCCCGATCGCTCCGCTTGAGTTCTGGAATGTAGTTGCCTGGATCTTGGGCAACCCAACCCAAGTTGGAGTTAGAGCGAACTTCAAAATGCAGACGTGCGCTAGTAGATCCTGTGCCGATCGCGCCAATTTGAGCGCCTGCCTGCACTTGCTGCCCCACTCGCACGGCAAGACTGGCTAACTGTGTGTACCGAGTTTGCAAGCCTTGACTGTGATTGATCACAACCATCTTGCTATTGCCTTGCTCTCCAGCAAAGGCAATTGTCCCTGCTCCTGTGGCCAAAACCTGGGTTTCGGTTGCAGTTTCCAGGTCAATGCCACTGTTAAAGATAACTTTGCCAGTAGTAGGTTCCAATTGCCAGCCATAGCCTTGCAAGATAGTTGCTGTGGACGAGAGAGGAGAGCGAATTAATGGATCAGCGGTTCCGTCCGAAGTGGAAGCGGTTGAGGCACTCGTGGTAGCGGGGGCCCAGTTAATGCCTGGCACAAACACGACCCTGGGAGCTTCCTGGCAACCATTGATTTCAAATAACACATCCGCTCGCACCCCATAGGATTTAGCAATATCTCGCCAACTGCTATCTGTGGGCACGTCAACGCGCACACCGTTATAAGGCGGAACTAGAATTTCTGTGCCTATAGGAGTACTGCCGTTTCTGAGCACAGGATTAAAACCTAGCAATGTGGCCGGAATGAGATTATATTGCTGGGCAATGCTGGCGATCGTTTCTCCAGAGACAATGCGATGCCGAGTCAACCGAGATAAAACAGGTTGTTGACACAAATTGTCTTGGTCTGACGCAGGACTTGATGGATCAGCAACGGCTGGAGAGGACAGACAGGTTAGCAGGGGAATTGCCAGCAAGCCGAACAAGGTTAAAGTCGAGAGATTTTCTAAAGCGCCTAGAAAATCAGCGGATCTGAGCGATCGAGACACATTCATAGGAAATTGGGAAAATGAGGACGGAAGACCAGAGCAACCTGCTAGATTTAATTTCAAGTTTCACGGGGAAAGCATTAATTCTGGAATGAATTTCGTTAAAGTAAACTTAGCGTATCTATCCATATGAAAAGTCACTTGACGAACCCTGGAATCCTAGAAGTTCCGATGTCTTCTGAGAGAATTATGAGAATCTAAGTTTTATTTTTTTTGAACTAGCTCGCCGTGCTGCGGTCATTAGAAGAGAAATATGAGCGTATCATTCAAGCAATTGGTAATTTGTTTAGGGTTATTGGCAGTGGGTGGAGGGGCCGGCTTGGCAGGTAGCACCTATCTCAATGCTAGCAATCCCATCCGTACCAGTAGCGTATCTGTCCCCAAGCCGACCAATACCCCAGTAGTTTACTGGGCAAGCCCCACTGCTTCTACCTCTGCACTGCCTGATCGCGCTAATCATAATTTTATTGCGGCGGCAGTTGAAAAAGTGGGTACAGCAGTCGTTCGTATTGACTCTTCGCGAACTGTTTCGGGCGCTTCAGAGAGTTTCGATAGTCCGCTATTTAGGCGCTTTTTTGGCGAAGACGCTCCTGCTCCCCAGAACCGAATTGAGCAAGGAACCGGTTCAGGATTCATTATCAGCACTGACGGACATGTGATCACTAACGCTCATGTCGTAGAAGGGGCTAACAGGGTGGCCGTAACCCTCAAAGATGGGCGCACCTTTGAAGGAAAAGTGGTAGGGGTAGATCCAGTGACAGATGTAGCTGCCGTAAAAATTGAAGCTGCCAACTTGCCGATCGTAACTTTGGGGAATTCTAATGTCTTGCAACCTGGACAATGGGCGATCGCTATTGGCAACCCGCTAGGACTAGATAACACCGTTACTGCAGGGATTATCAGTGCGATCGGTCGCTCTAGTTCGCAGGTTGGTATTCCCGATCGGCGGGTGCAGTTCATCCAAACAGATGCTGCCATTAATCCTGGCAATTCGGGTGGTCCGTTGCTCAACGACCGAGGCGAGGTCATTGGCATCAATACTGCCATTCGCGCTAATGCTCAAGGTCTAGGATTTGCCATTCCCATCGCTACAGGGCAGCGAATTGCCCTACAACTCTTTGAAAAGGGTAAGGCAGAGCATCCCTATCTGGGAATTCAAATGGTAGATTTGACTCCCAACGTGCGCGATCGAATTAACCAAGATCCAGAATCAAAGCTCAAGGTCACAGCAGACAACGGCGTGCTGGTGATTGATGTTATGCCCAACGCCCCTGCGGCGCTGGCGGGTTTGCGCCCAGGAGACGTTATTTTGAAAGTTGGCACAACTCCTGTCAAAAGTGCTTCAGAGGTGCAAACCCAGGTAGAATCTAGCAGCGTTGGGGAAGTAGTTTTTGTAGAAGTTCAGCGGGAGAGCGAGTCCAAAGTGCTTCAGGTTCGACCTAGTGCTTTTCCAACTGAGGAAACAGGTTAGTTTTCTGTCTCAAAAAGCTCTTCACTGCTGCTGTCTTGTCCGAACGAGAGGGAACCCCTAATGCTAGACTCCAGTTCCATGCGCTGCTCCATTCGGCGCAGAAAGTAACCAGTCATCATGGCAGATGCCAACAACCCCGCTAGGTTTTCACGATCGGTCGTGATCTGCACGTTGAAGGATTCTGACGGTAGAAAACCTACCAAACCCTGAACATTTTGAGAAATGATCTGCTTAATCTCAGGACTCACTGATTTGGCAACGGTTGCCAAAACCTCTGGAGATTGGTGCTGAAGATATTTTAATAACTGATTCGCCTGACCTTCTTCGACCTCACTACCGAAGAAATCCAAATTGTCAGGGTTAAACGCCATAGAATGCCTCAATTTCTAAATCTAATTGCGGACAGTTCTTCCCATTGTGACATTTATATCTCTAAGTGTGACCCGTATTGTTGAGGACGATCGCCGCTCAGGAAAGACTCTATCCGATGAAGTCTAGTCGGGCTAGGGATCAGAGGGTTGAGGCAACTGATCAACTTGGAAGTATTGATAAAACTTATCAGTCACCTGGAGCCAGTAGGAGCGGCCCTCAGACTGGCGGCGTTTCCGGATGAATCCTAGCTCTACTAGTTCTTTGACGTGATCATAGGCTCCCGATCCCCGTAGTTCGACAATATCGGTTTGAATGATGGGGCCTTTGAGGGCGATCGCGGCCAAGGTTCGCAATGCCCCCACACCCAAGTCCACGGGAACAATAGCTTGCACTAACTCTTGAAACGTTTCCCGAAGCTGTAAACAATAGCCCTCTTGAGTTTCTATGATCTCTAGAGCACTTTCTCGATGGGCATAGTTTGCCATTAGCTCAACCAATCCATCTTTGATTTGTTGGCGATCGCAGTGAGCATATTCTGCCAGTTGAGCGACTGACAAAGGCTGAGCCTTCAAGTAGGAGAATCGCTTCAATTTTGCAAGCCAGCGAAGACATTTGGGTAAAAGATGAAAAGGGATCAGAACGAAAGACAA
>JAAUOQ010000364.1 GCA_012034795.1 Leptolyngbyaceae cyanobacterium CRU_2_3 | reverse complement strand
CGTCCTGAACCTTATGAGAAATCACTTCAATTCTGCTGTGATCTGCCTCGTTGAGTAAAGACAATAATCGCTGAGGGTGGGGGTCAATAAAAGTACAGGCAATCTGGTTCTCAAAAAAGTATTGATTCACATCTAGCATGAGACCAGAAGAGTAGCCAGAACCAATTTCTATAATGCGTTTGGGCTTCAGATGACGCATCATGGAAAAGAGAAAAATGGCATCCGAGTAAGAGTAAAAATCGTTCTCATAGTAAAAGCGCAATCCCTCTTTTTGCTAGCTGCAAACGGTAGATCTGGATAATACTTCACCAACTCTTCTAGAAGCGCAATTTGTTCAGCTTCGTTTAAATCAATCCCTGGAATTACATCCGGAATCTGATCAAAAATCTCTGATTCTCGCAGTTTAATTTCTGCAATATCTGGAACAGCTGAATAAAAATGACCTGGCTCATAAAACTGATTGGCTTTCAGTCGGTTTCTTTCGTCTTTGAGTTTTTGTTGATCAGTCAATAATTGGGCATTTTCTAGGCTCAGTTGGGTTAGCGTTTCCTGCAAGCGATCGACTTCTAATCGCAATTGATTTCGCTCATTAAAAACTTGTTTGAAATAGGGAATATCTTTCAACCAACGTTTGACAGAAGCTTTCATAGATTTGCAGAGAGCGATCGGCTCAAAATGGATTACACTTTTGGCATCGCTTAGATCTTGCCATGCCTACGCTTAGCTTCAATCTTGAATTATTCCGTGAATCGCCCGATCGCCCTTCGCCTAGAGCAATACACGCTGAAACGCCCGCAAGAAGTGTTGCTGGTGGCTGCCGAAGTGGCAGGAGAACTGGATGAAATTGCCATCTTTAAGGGCTTTTCCAGTTCGCTGATGCGATCGACGGCTTTTGATCCAGATGTGCCTGTGTTGTCAACAGATGCCAGGATTGTAGCGATCGATCGGCTGGTGGCTCCATACCGACCGGATCATCCCCAGTATATTCAGAAGGGGCTAAGTTGGGAGGAGATGCAAGGGTTATTGGCTGAAGTGGGAGTGTAGGTAAGGGGTGTTTGAGGGCAATTGGGTTCGGGCTGAAATTCAATTCACTTGCAAGAGTGATTAGGTTTTCTCTTTGCCGCTGCCCATCAGATATAGCAGTGCCATTCTGACCGCCACGCCACTGGTCACTTGCTGAGAGATCAGGCTGAGTTTTGGATCATCCATTAACTCAGAACTGATTTCTACCCCCCGATTTACCGGGCCTGGGTGCAAAACCTTGACATCCGGCTGACAGAGTTGCAGGCGATCGCCCGTAATTCCATAATGTCGGTGGTACTCCCGCAAGCTAGGTAACAGGTGGCTGGTCATCCGTTCCTTCTGAATCCGTAGAGTCATAACAAAATCAGCCTGTTCTAGAGCCGGTTGCAAATGCCAATGCAGAAACAATTTACGAGAAATATTCCCAGCATTGCCTTTGACGAAGTCGGTGAATAGTTTGGGCAAGAGCGTCGGCGGGCCTGCCAAATGGACTTCAGCGCCGCTAGCAGTCAGGCTCCAGATATTGGAACGGGCAACGCGAGAATGGAGAATATCTCCGACGATCGCAATCTTTTTTCCTTGTAGTAGGGAGAGTCGAGGCTTCTCAGGATCTAGAAATGAACAATGGTAAATAAATCGAGTAGGGCTTGAGAAGGATGTTCGTGCTGCCCGTCACCTGCATTAAACACCCCAACCCGCGTTTGTAGACGATCCATTTCATTGGCGATCGCTTGTGGCACACCCGCTTCTTGATGGCGGATTACCATAATATCCGTGCCCATAGCCAGGTAAGTCTTAGCCGTATCTAAGATGGTTTCGCCTTTGGTCATAGACGAAGTGCTAGGGGCAAAATTGAGCGTATCGGCAGATAAACGCTTGGCTGCTAGTTCAAAACTGCTGCGGGTACGGGTAGAAGGTTCAAAGAAGAGATTGGCAATGACTTGCCCTTGCAATGCTGGAACCTTTTTGGTTCGGCGAGAAAGCACTTCTTGAAAGCTGGCAGCCGTTTGTAAGACCGTATCATACTCAACAGGTTGGAAGTCAGCTAGAGAAATAATGTGATGGCGAGTCCAGGTTGTCGCAGCCATATAGCAACCCCATTTCAGTGATCAGAATTTGTGCGGGCATCTTGCCCGCGACCCAGCGCGAGCGAGACATTTGGGCATAGAAAGCATTCATGCTCATTGAAGATGCCTTGACTAGGGTACCTAATCTGTCATTTCTGTGGCAGCAAGAGGCTTATGGTTTGCGGGTAAACAAACCAAATAGTTTATTTCCTGCGGATTTGGAAATAGTTGCACTGCTGACAACCGGTTTGGGTTGATCTAAAACCAACTTCAATCTAGAAACATATTCCAATGCCAGCGGATCTTGGGGGTTTAGCTTCAGTGCTTGCCGGAAGTGAACCTTGGCCATGCCCGTCAAATTTTGCATTAGGTAGACTTTGGCTAGTAGAGAATGATACTCCCCTTTGTCTGGCTCCAGACGAATTGCATCTCGGAGTTCGGCGATCGCTGGCGACCAGTTTGCATTGTGGATATAAACCTGTGCCCGTTGGTAGTGGCGGCGAGCGTAGCTACTAGCGGCTTGTGCCGTTTCTACCGGCGAAGGACTAACCGGGCTTTTCGTTTGTCCAGTGGCAACAATTCCTGTTCGCTTTTCCCGAAAGATGGGTTCGCCCATTTTCAGATAGAGGTAAACCAGGTTGAGTTCGTTCAACTGCCGGGTAATGGCTTCAAATTGATCTAGGGGCTGAAACTGCAATTCAGCTAAGTGAGCTACCGCTTGCTCATAAAACATCTCTATTGCATGGGGAGGAACTTGCAGCAGTTGGCGGGCACTAGCAGACTGAGGTAACAGTGGCTCCTCCTGATTAAACCGTCTGACTCGAAATCGTAGTGTTGCTAAAGTTTCAGAGCGTTCTTTTTCTTGCTTGAGTTGCTGATAGGCCGGATTGACAAGACGGGCGAGAAGCTGCGTTGCCAACTCCTTAATCGGCGGTTCAGAATTCCCAGGCATATCGGGGTGCAGTATCTTGGCTACAGTTCGATAACGCTTGAGAATGCGGCGATCGTCAGCAGCTATCGCTAAACCTAAGACCGCGTAAGGATCTGAAAACTGGTTTAACCAATCTGCGGAAAAGGAAGTCTGTGACATCAATCGGCAGCTCTCAAAGTTCAACAACTATACACAGAGAAAAATACACGATAAAACTGATCGCTCCGCTGTTCAGCCCCTGAGTCGATAAGCCCAGTAGTGCAAACTATAAATTTTGCGGCACAGAACCACGAAGGCAGAGTCTCCTAGAGCCTCAACCCCCTCTATACCTTCAAAATTATTTTTTGAAGTACTAGCAGGGTAGATAGACAATTCCGGCTCAAAGTTCCGGACTGTTCAGTAGATTTGTGAAGTGGATGGCTCTAAGAGCCGGATCAACTTTCAATACACCCTGATTGAACTAATACGGTTTAGCTCGGTTTTAAGTTTCGGTTTTGAAACTTTCAGCCCCAACAGAAGCCGCAAAAAGATGAAGATGCCTGACTTTAGAATAGTGTATACTGCTTCCCCCCTGAACTCAAAAGACTTATTCATCGTCTTAGGGAGGAATTTGATCAAAGTAACCTTAGTCTAACTCAGGATTTTGCTAGATATCATGAGTGAGGAGCGATCGTCTTGCTCCTCGTTCTCTCTCAACTCACTGGCATGTTAGGCAAACCCAAAGACCGAAGAATCGCGGCAATCTTGGCTCTGTCAGGGATGGTATTGCCAATATCGGGATTTCACAAGTTTTATTTAGGGCAACCCAGGTGGGGTATGGTTTACCTCTTGCTTTCCTGGACGCTCATTCCTAAAGTTGCCAGTGCTATTGAGGGCGCTTGGTATCTGTTTCAAGATTCTGATGAATTTGCCAAAGTGTATGGTGCTACCCACCGCACGGACACTTCAAGAGTAGGTGGCGATAGTACCATCCTTGAGCCTACTCAGGTGGGAGTGGTTGCTGATGCAGTGCGGCAATTGGAACAACTCCGTCAAGATGGCTTGATCTCAGAATATGAGTTTGAGCAGAAGCGGCGGCAGTTGCTCGATCGGTTGGGGTGAGGCAAATAGAGGGAAAGATGAAGGGGAACATGCGATCGCGAATTTTAAATGACCCCTACTATCGGCTACAGTCGGCGGCAGAGGTGCGACTGGCGGCAGAGTTGGGGGTAAAAATTGATGTCAATCGGGCTTGTGTAGATGATTGGTTAAGGTTGCCAGGTCTATCAATTCATCAGGCGCGATCGCTGGTTAGCCTTGTCCAGGCTGGCGTCCAGTTCCACTCGATCGAGGATATTGCAGCAGCGCTGAGTTTGCCTACCCAGCGGTTGTTACCGCTTTTACCGGTTCTACAATTCTGCTACTACGATGCCGATAGTCTCACAGAAATTCAGCCTGTTAATCTCAATGCAGCCTCGCTGGAAATGTTGACTCAAATCCCCGCAGTGGATCTATTTTTAGCCAAGGCGATCATTCATAACCGGCAAACCCAAGGCACATATCGCAGCATTGCCGATCTTCAGCAGCGCCTCGCGTTATCAGGAGAATTAACGGCTCAATTAATGCATTACTTGAGCATTCGGTGAATCTTCAACTTGTATCTTCAAAGCGCCAATCCGAGCGAATGGGAAAAATCGAAATACTGCCCGCCCAATGATATTTTGCTGGGGTAGGAAGCCCCAAACATGAGAATCGTTACTGTTGTTGCGAT
>JAAUOQ010000363.1 GCA_012034795.1 Leptolyngbyaceae cyanobacterium CRU_2_3 | reverse complement strand
CAATGCTCTCAATCGTCTCTATGCAACTATCCAGCAGGGAGAAGCACCCCCTTCATCCGCAGCATGGTGAGGCACAACCCGTTCGGTAATGTTAGGTAATGTGTGGCGATCGCAATTTGTGATAAAATTTGGGGAATGGCGGCATAGCCAAGTGGTAAGGCAGAGGTCTGCAAAACCTCCATCCCCCAGTTCGAATCTGGGTGCCGCCTTTAAGTCAAATCGATCGATTCAAGCGCTGAAGTGCCTCGAATGGCTGACTTCAGCGTAGCTTGAACTCAGCAGAAACGTAACATCAGATTTTGATCACACCCTCTTATAGCGCTTCGCGCTTGGATAAAACCCAATTATTTGAGGAGAACTGACTTCAAAGGCGATCGCCTTCTGCAATAGGCTGTTTTGAGTGCAAATTAAACCGACAACCCGCCACCAAAATGTGAAGCTTGACACCAAACACCGTCATGGGGTCATCGCCACCGATATTGTCTAAATTGTTGTAGGTAGTACTAGACTCATCCACCACCGTAACTGAGCCTTCCCCCAAAACCCGAAACTCTTCTCCTTCAACGATGATAGCCGTATTTTCATCAATACCTACCCCAATCACAGCCGGATCAAGCAGCAGGGCAGCGATCAACCGTCCGAGCCGTCCCCGTTGGGCAAAGTGCTGATCGATCACCATGCCCCGGACAAAGCCCATACCAGGGCCTAATGTGACTGTATCGCCGCGTGGACTGGTGTCTGAGGCACCCCGCACAATCATCATTTCTGTCATAATTGCTGCCCCAGCGCTGGTGCCAGCAACCACAATCCCTTCTAAATAGCGCTTGTTAATCACATCCTCCAGCAGTGTGCCTTTGATGGATTCCACAATCCGCGCCTGGCTGCCCCCCGTAAAAAAGATACCCGTTGCCGCCCCGATCGCCCGTACCGCATCAAAGCGGTTAGCATCCTTTTGATCGCGAGTGTCTACCACCTGCACATCGGCTGCGCCCAAAGACCGAAACACCTCAATGTAAGTTTCACCTGCCTCTTCCGGTTCGTTGGTGGCAGCCGTCAGCACCACAATGTGCGATCGCCTCCCGCCTGCCAGGTGAATAAACTCTCGCAGAATTTGCCGATCGCCCCAGCGATCTTCTGCGCCCCCAATAATCACCAGTGCCCCTTTCGCTTCCCCTAAACCCACTTCAGACTGGTTTAATGGCTTACCCAGAGGTTGATTCTGATTCATCTTCTCCCACCTTCCACAGTTTTTTGATGCAGTTTTTTAATGCAGCCTTGAGACTGAATATCAAAGACTTGGCGATCGCCCTAATGCTTTAGCACTCTACTGCAACTTTTGCGAATCTGAGACTGGCTCCAACTTTTTCAAATAATCGCTGCCTAACTGAGCCATTTGCTGCAAAATCCAATCCTGATGCCGCAGCACCACTGCCGAAGGCTGATCGACTCGATATAGCTCTGGCCCTGGTAAAACAGCGGCTAATAATGCTGCTTCTGTTTCTGTAAGCTGAACAGAAGACTTGCCAAAAACCACTGACTAGCAGCTTCCACGCCAAAAATTCGATCGCCAAATTGAGCAATATTCAGATAAATCTCTAAAATCCGCTGTTTCGACCACAACACTTCTAACAGCACCGTAAACCAGGCTTCTAAGGCTTTGCGGACTAAGTTTCGTCCCGACCACAGATAGAGATTTTTGGACACCTGCTGACTAATGGTACTGGCTCCCCGTAACTCACCCCCCTGACGAGACTCTGCCATCGCTTGCTGCAACGAACCAAAGTCAAACCCATGATGATTGGGAAATAGCTGATCTTCAGCGGCGATCGCCGCTAAGGCCATTGCGGGGGCAATCTGACTGTAGGGTTGCCAACGGTAATCATAGAACTGAGCTTTTGCCCACTAGCTTCCCCGCTAATCTGCCACTCAAGAGCGATTGCAGCATGAAGCTAGAAGTGGGGGGGTGGCAGCCAGCGCCAGGGCAGAACCAGGAGAACAGAGGATAGCAGAAGTGCGATCGCGACCTTGGCGATCGACGACAGCAGCCAGCATAGCCAGGATGTATGGCGACGCTTATGCCTGGACACAGATGGAGCTAGGGGAATGCCAGCTTTAAAATTCACTTTTCCTTAAAATTCACTTTTAACCCAACTTTAATTAAAAATAGCGCGTGTTGAAGGCGGTTTTTAACCTGCACAGTACACTGATAGTTGGCGCAAGAAGTGATGAACGTCATGAATTTTTATTCTGGATCTAGCCTGCTGCAACGCTGGCAAGCAGTCAAGGCACCCTACAGCGTGGGCTACCGAATTAAGCTGCTGTCACAACTCTTGTCACGCCGGTTTCAAGAGTATTTAGAGCCGCATGGTTTAACCCCTTTTCACTGGGTTGTTCTCTGCTGTTTGTGGGAACAAGATGGACTGGCAACTTGTGCGCTGGGCGATCACCTTCAACAGGTGGGCGGCACCTTAACGGGAGTCTTGGATCGGATGGAAGAGCGCGGACTGGTGCGCCGCGAACGAGATCCCCAAGACCGACGCATCTGGCGGATTTGGCTCACAGACGCGGGTCGAGAGTTAGAGCAAATCTTACCTGGCTACGCAACTCAAGTCCATGAGCAAGCCTTTCAGGGGCGATCGGATGCAGAGCGGCGGTTAATGTCGGAATGGGTTGACCAAATGATTGCCAATCTGTCTGAAAGTTGAGACTGGCGATTGAAGCAGGGAGTGTCGTGCGATCGTCCCGCTCGCGTCTGTGTTGCGTGTAGTCAGGTTCCTGGACGGAACCTAGGAAGCGCATGACGAGGCTCTGCCTGGGAACCAGTGGAGGCAGAGCCTCCGATCAGACATTCCAAGCCAGAGACTTGGAACGAGGTCAACGAGGTAAGGAAATATACACAGTAGATCTCCCCAGTCGCCACCTGTCAGAGAGATCAATTCTCTGCTGGATTTGAATTGTTATCTGTCTAGATTCCATCTATCTGAAGATTGAGACGAAACTGTTTGTGTGCAAGCGTTTTGAGAGCATAATAAGGATAAGTGACTTCAAATGCTGTTTGAGGTGCTGTTGCAAACATCAGAGACTTCAGAAGTTTGAACTCTACCGCTGTGGAAATCCAACGGGTCATCTTAAATAACGTTGGGCTATTTGGAAACCTAGAAATTCCTTTAGCACCCACCGAGCAAAACCCTAGCAACATCACCGTCTTTGTTGGTAACAACGGTGCTGGTAAAACCTCCGTGCTGAAAGCTTTAGCAACTTCTCTTAGCTGGTTTACTACTCGTTTACGTACCGAAAAAGGGAGTGGTAATCCTATTCCTGAAGATGCCATACTCAACACTGCCAATGCTGCCAGTATTGAAATAAAAATCTGCGATTCCTCTGAATCATTTGGAACATCGAAAAATTCTAATCAAATCGAGACAGACTATTATTTCACATGGACTCTTGCAAAAAGCAGAAAAGGACGTAAAGCCCAATACACCAGCAACCTCAACGACTGCACTCGCTTAGCCAATGGTTATCGTGATGCTCTCACCCATGATGATAAAACTAGCCTTCCCTTAATTGCGTTTTATCCTGTTGAGCGGGTCGTACTCGACATTCCACTGAAAATTAGAACTAAGCATACCTTTTTGCAATTGGATGGTTACGATAACTCTTTAAGCCATGGCGTTGACTTTCGCCTCTTTTTTGAATGGTTCCGAGAACGGGAAGATACCGAAAATGAATCAGGAATTCCTGAAGACGTTTTGAACCAACTCAGACCACTGGCTGAAACCAATCAAGATGTATGGCGATGGTTAAACGAACGCAATGCCTCGGCTAAAGATCGGCAATTAACGGCAGTTCGCACCGCTATTAGCCAATTTATGCCCCACATGGATAACCTGAGAGTTCGCCGTAAACCTCGCCTTTACATGGCAATTGACAAAATGGTGAACCGCTGAATGTAGCCCAACTTTCACAGGGTGAAAAGTCCCTTATGGCTCTTGTGGGTGATATTGCCCGCCGTCTAGCTATGCTGAACCCTGCCCTAGAGAATCCTCTAGCAGGGGATGGCATTGTCTTGATTGACGAAGTTGATTTGCATTTACACCCCTCTTGGCAGCGTAGCCTTTGCGATCGCCTTACTGAAACTTTTCCCAATTGTCAGTTTGTGCTGACAACGCACTCACCTCTAGTGATCAGTGATTGTAAAAATGTTTTAGTTTACACCTTAACGAATGGTGAATTGCGACAATTGCCATCTCAATATGGGCAAGATGCTAATACTGTCTTATTGGATGTCATGGATACCAGCATTCGTAATGAGAAAATTAATGCTGAACTGAACGATCTGTTAGATGCCATACAAGATTCAAAGCTAACCGAGGCTCAACAATTGCTTGCAGAATTAACTGAGGAACTCCCTGCCAATCATCTCGAATTGGTCAAAGCTAAACTACTGCTTCGCAAACAAGAATTACGTCATGCGAACCATTAGTAAAAGGGCTGAACCGTCCCGTTTAACAACCTGGAAACAAACAAACCCTCATGGGCGCTACAATCAGTTAACTGAAGACATTCGACGAATTATTCGGCAACATGTTCTAGAAGAGCAATTCTATCTTTGTGCTTATTGCTGCCAGCGAATCCAAGATATTGATGCTTGCCATAATGAGCATGTAGAAGCTCAAAATCTGAATCCTAGACGTACGCTTGACTTTTCCAAATATTGTCGCCAGTTGTAATACCTCTAATCAATGCGGTGATGCTCATCAATCTCAACA
>JAAUOQ010000362.1 GCA_012034795.1 Leptolyngbyaceae cyanobacterium CRU_2_3 | reverse complement strand
TGGGGGCGGCGGCGCTGGCCGGCAGCAGCCTGCCCATCGACCGCGAGAGCGTGCGACAGAAGCTGGCGTTCGACGCGGTCGCCGCCAACAGCCTGGACGTGTCGAGCGATCGCGACTTCGATTGGCTACTAACATCAGGCAGAAAGAAAGCTGTTCAAGCAGGCAGCACGTTGATTCGAGAAGGCGAACCTACAGATGCTCTCTATATTGTTCTAGAAGGAGCCTTGATAGTGTCCTTGGAATCAGTTGGGGGTAAAGAAATTGCCAAGCTAGGCAGCGGCGAAGTCGTTGGAGAAATGTCTTTTGTAGATTCTCGTAATCCTTCAGCTACCGTCAAAGCTGCTGCTGATTCTCTGGTTTGGTCAATTCCGCGATCGCAGCTTGCCACCAAACTCCTGCAAGATCGGGACTTCGCTAGTCATTTTTATCATGCCGTAGCGGTATTTTTATCTGACCGACTGCGCGATACGATGAATCCACAGAGCGATGGCATAGACGCAGCCCCAACTTCTGGCAGTTCTCCACAAGATATGAGTCCTCAAATTGCTAAAAATATTGAACTGGCCGAAGCCCGGCTAGGTTGGTTGCTGAGTCGTCTGAAAGAAACCTTCTAACAACCTTGCTAGTAAATTTATTTTGCTAGTAAATTTACTCAACATAGAAACGTAGGCATGGAATTTTCTTTGGCACGACAGCGCTTTTATCAAGAAATTCATCAACCCGATGAGCAAATTGATCTGGCAAAGGCGGCTCTATATTTGGCGCAAGAGGAATATCCACAACTTGATGTAGAAGAGTATCTAAATGCGCTAGATGCTATGGCAGTTGAGGTGCAAGAGCGGCTGCCGATAGCAGCCTACCCCCTGCGTATTATCCAAGTTCTTAACCACTACTTATACGAAGATCTAAAATTTCGGGGCAATACCGACAGCTACTATGACCCACGCAATAGCTATCTTAACCAGGTGATCGATCGCCGTACCGGTATCCCGATCACACTAGCGCTGGTGTATCTAGAAATTGCTCGCCGGATTGATTTTCCCATGGTTGGCATTGGTATGCCAGGGCATTTTCTGATTCGTCCATTGGTTGAAGGAATGCAGATTTTTGTGGATCCGTTCAATCAAGGCGAGGTGCTGTTTGAGCAAGATTGCCAGGAGCGCCTGAACCAAATCTATAACCAACAACTATTTGAGTTCCGTCCAGAGTTTTTAGAATCCGTCAGCCCTCAATATTTTCTAGCACGGATGCTGACGAACTTAAAGGCAGTTTATCTAGAAAGCAATGATGTGCCGCGAGCATTAGCCGCAATCGAAAGAATTTTGTTGCTATTTCCTCATGCAGTGATGGAGCAACGCGATCGCGGCTTACTTTACTACCAGCTAGACCGTTGGGTAGAAGCCCGACAGGACTTAGAAAGCTATCTGACCTATGCACCGTCAACGATTAAAGATGCGCCGATCATCCAAGAACTGCTGCGCCGCATCGATCTAAAAAGCTAGGAAGCTGTGACATCCTTGACCTTCATTCTTGCTTCTCTTAAAACAGACTGAGGTAGGTCATTTTTCACATTAATGCAGCTATGGTCAATTCTCCTGAACGCTCCTCCGGATCGGTCAATGGCGATCGCTTTCCCGCAACATCCTCACCGATGGTAGCCAGTGGTGCAGCTAGCCGTGTAATTGACAGTACAATCCTCAATCAGGCAATTCTTCAACAAATACCTGGGTTACAGCTACAACCCTCCTTTTCTGCCGCTAACGATTCCGCCGCTAATGAAGTAGTCACGGCAATGCAGCAGCTTTTAGAAGCTGTGGATCAAAGTGCTCCTGAACCGGATTTTTTGATGGCGGAGGTGCACCAAAAAGCACAGCAGGTTATTCAGGTTCTGCAAGCTCATCCTTTAGAGGGAAGTGCCACTAACTTGGAGCGATCGGCACCCTATTCAGCCCAACTGCCGATACAACACCCAGCCCAACACTCCATCCAAAACTATGTTTGTTTAAAGGACTTGACGCCCTGGTTGCTCTGGGGAATTGCCCGCAGTGCTTATGGAACGATGGGTTTATTGGAAGGAGTCCCAGCCACTGTCTTACAACCTGATCAGCATTGGCGGAATGGCATCTTGCGGCTAGTTGCCCTCCTAGAAGTCAGAACACCCAACTTTTTCTACAGGTTCGATCTGGCAACGCAGCAAGTCCCTGAAGTCTTAGAAAGCGATGACCTGATTCAATTGGGGGATTCTACGTTCTATCCTCAGCCTACGACGATCGCAGCAGCCACCCACCGACTCGTGGCGCAAATCCAAAACCACTACACCTACGCTACAACCCTTCTGCCAGGGCATTCATACCGAAGTCTTGCTTCCTCATCAATCCTGGCAACCTGCTACCTTTCAACTTCAGTTAGGTTTTGAGTTCACACCGGCTCTGCCTCTGCCTCATCCTTCCACTTTCTATCCCACCGTCAAGTTTACTCATTCTGGCTGGGTTGAGGAATACGCAAGCGCCATCGCTCGCCAATACCTCGCCGAGCTACTGCCCAACCTGGCAAGCTTGCAACAGTCTCAACCTAAGATTGAGGCATTGGTCAAAGATGCAAAGACGGCAGGCGATCGCTGGAACACTGACCTGACCTTAACTAGCCGCAATTTCCTTCAGCAAAATTTACAGTTAGATGTACTGGCACTCAGGCTACTCTGGTGTTTTAGCCACAGCGCCTATGATGTGATGCAGTTTATGAGCGGTATTACTGTAAACCTGTTGCAGCCTGGCTGCACTTGGCAAACCGGCACCCTCCGCCTGTGGATTGGACTGACAGTGAAAACTCCTGATCTGGATTGGCACTTAGATCTGATGACGGGAGAATCACCCGAAGTTCATTCAACGGCTGTGGAGTTAAACAGCATCGTGCGATCGCCCCAAGTTGCCTGGTTACATCAACCGATGTTGTTAGAATCACTAGATGCCAGAGTTCGGCAACACATCGCTCAAGCGACTCCAGAACTCATGCTACTGATACAGGGTGTAGAGGTCGACTTACTGGCAACCGATGACCAGTGGCAGCCTGGGGTTATGCAGTTGACCATCAGTTTTGAGTTCATCGCCGACATCACAAAATGGCAGGGACGGGATCAGCGTGAAGGATGAAGCAAACAAGAGATTGAGTAACTGTGTTGAAGCCTTGGGATTGCCGCACATCCAGCGCCATGTGATGATTTGTGCAGATCAGACAGTTCCTAAATGTTGCGATCGACAGGCGAGCCTGACAGCGTGGAACTATTTGAAAAACGCCTGAAAGACTTAAACCTTGAGCAACCGACTGCCGAGCGTCCAACCTGCATCTTCCGCACCAAAGCCAACTGTTTGCGAGTTTGTCAGCAGGGTCCAATTCTAGTCATTTACCCTGATGGAGTCTGGTATCATAGCGCTATGCCGGAGGTAATTGAGCAAATTATTCAAGAGCATTTAATCGGCGATCGCATCGTAGAAGAATACGCTTTCCTGATACATCCACTCCCCCCATCCTCCCCAGCTTTGCAGAACGATGTTTTGGATTGAGTCCTTAAAGTGAGTGGTTAATTGCCTAGTTATGGTGTGAAGAAGGTACGATTAAACCGAGCAAATTTTACTCTGGACAATCTTTACTCCAGACATTTTTTGCCGCACATCACCAACCAGCCTTACTTTTAGAAATCATGACAACTACTATTTCTGACATCTCAGTCAAAGCAATCAATGGCCAAGAAAAAGTGTTGAGCGACTATGCTGGGAATGTTCTGCTCATTGTCAACGTGGCCTCTTACTGCGGCTACACGCCTCAATACAAAGGGTTAGAGCAACTCCATCAAAAATATAACCAGGCTGGGCTAAAGGTACTAGGCTTTCCCTGTAATGACTTTGGCGCACAGGAGCCTGACAGTCCTGAAGAAATCGCTAAATTTTGCGATCGCCGCTATGGGGTCAGTTTCGAGCTATTTGATAAAGTTCACGCTAGGGGCAGTCAGCAGCATCCTCTCTACACTTACCTCACCCGCACCGGACAGCCTACTGGTGACGTTTCCTGGAACTTTGAAAAATTCTTGGTCAATAAAAAAGGCGAAGTTGTGGCTCGCTTTAAGAGCAGCGTAGCGCCAGAAGCGCCAGAGCTAGTGGAAGTGATCGAGCGAGAATTGTCAAAGTAAAGTCATGAAGTAGAAGCTGTCCGAGAGGCGAAAGATAAATTTCGACCGCCTCTCCTTGCTCAACCGGCTAACTTCTTAACGATTCAACACGAAGAATTTTCAGGTAATTTTAGTGTTCTGAGGAAATACTGGATATCATGTACTGGATATCATGATTGGCAGATTTTGCGATCGATTCTAAGCGTGGCGAGTTATCAAGCATGAGCAAGGAAAATAGTGTGGGTGAACACAAGCGGCTACTGCTGATTGATGATGACCCCAACTTGATTTTGCTAGTCAAAGACTATCTGGAATTCCGAGGGTACGAGGTCATTACCGCTGAAAATGGGGCAGGAAGCGCTGGAAGTCTTGGACAAAGATACGCCAGACATGATCATCTGCGATGTAATGATGCCTCAGATGGACGGCTATTCACTAGTAGAACATGTCAGACAAAATCCTCGCACCAATTGGATTCCTGTTCTCTTTTTGTCTGCAAAGGGTCAGAGCCAAGATCGGGTGAAGGGGTTAAACACAGGTGCAGATGTCTATATGGTGAAGCCCTTTGAGCCAGAAGAACTGGTGGCTCAGGTGGAGTCTTTCCCTGAAGCAA
>JAAUOQ010000361.1 GCA_012034795.1 Leptolyngbyaceae cyanobacterium CRU_2_3 | reverse complement strand
GGGCTTGCCAACGATTGCCCCGTGCTACACCAGCAACTCGACCATAGACAATGCGATTAGTAGGTAGTGTGTTGTCTCTCAGGGTGGGCGGCAGATCGCGGGCACCTGCCAGTTGTCCGTTTTCCAATAGCGATCGCCACTCTTCTAAACTGGGAGCCCGTTCGCTGCCATCTGGGTTGTGGCGTGCCAACAGCGCCAGGCTGGCTAGGTAGGCTGCCCCCGTGCTCCGCAACCGCATCAGAGTAGAGCGCCCGTTCAGAGGGGGGGTAAGGGTGGACACGGGAATCGGTAGATTGATCAGCATCTGGTAGGCTTGGGGCGGAATCACAAGCTGCGCGGGGAAAATATCTTGCCGTCTGCCTCGCAAAATATCGCTCATGACGCGGCTGCCCGGCCCGGCGTACCAGTTTCCGCCTGCGTTGTCTAGCACAGGTGGCATCGGTACGAAAGGCGCATCGGGCTGGCTGAGGTAGCTGGCAGCTTGTAAGGTTTCTACGGTGAGGGGGCGATCGCCAGGGTTATAGACAATTATGCCTAAGTAAAGGCTGGTTAGCTCACCGGGTGACAGGGCCCGGAAGGCGTGATGAGCAAACACATCAAACTCGCCATTCAACAAGAAATTGAGGTGGGCAGCTGGCGTTTGCTTGCCTTGGGGCGGAAAGGTAGAAAGCAAAATGCCTTCGGTTTGTACCAATTCTGGACTGTTGCTGTTGAACACTAGCACTGGATTAAGCTGCCCAGGTAAAGGACGAACCTCTTGAGGTTGAACTATTTCTGACGGAGGCGAGACAGGCAAAATTTGAGCTAAGGGAAGCATGGGAAAAAGAAACATCAGGATAATTTTGAGTCCGCCATTGAGGTGGCGCTGCGATCTGGATTATTGCTCTCCCAATCATGCACGAGAATTGCCTCAGCCGATATTGCAGCCCGTCTCAGAGCCGCCTATTCTCAACAATCAGTTACCTAAGCTCGATTGATCCCTCCATTCTCTAAAATGAACCAAGGGAGCTTGATCCCCATGCCTTATCTTCAAACCCCAACCTCTTATGTCTGAAACAGTTGCTGATATTATCGACCCCCGATCCGATCGGGGTACACCCTGAAACCCCTCTCGGCGAAGCCATCAAAATTTTGGCAGAGCGCCGGATTAGTAGTTTGCCTGTGGTCGATCAGAATGGCAAACTGATTGGGATTATTTCTGACAGCGATTTAATGTGGCAGGAAACCGGCGTCAAACCGCCTCCGTTCATTACCTTCCTGGATAGCGTCATTTTTTTGGAAAATCCTGCTAGATATGACCAAGAGCTACATAAGGCATTGGGGCAAACAGTTGGTGAAGTCATGACCCAAGGAGGCGTAGTCACGGTGACGCCTGATCGCTCAATCCGGGATGCGGCTCAGCTAATGCACGATCGCAACGTCCAGCGGCTGCCAGTTCTCAATGCTGCCGATCAATTGATTGGCATCTTAACCCGTGGCGACATTATTCGGTTTATGGCGGCTAATCAATAAGCTTTCATTCAACCTTTTTGAAAAATTGAGATAAATAATAATGAGTGTTACTCCGGAATCGGTGCAAACCCTTTTAAGTTCAGAAGATTTTGGTGAACGATTGAGCGGTGTCAACCAACTACGACAGCTTGATCCAGCGATCGCCTTTCAGATGATTCAGCCTGTGGTGGGCGATCGCAATGTCCGAGTACGGTATGCCGCAGTCAGCCAGTTATCGACCCTAGGAGTACAAAATCCCACCCTTTCCTTAGAAATCCTGCGGCGCTGCTTGCTCGAAGATACCGAAATCGATGTGCAATCTGCCGCTGCCGATTCTTTGGGAGCACTGAAACTGATCGATGCCTTTGAGGATCTAGAGCGCTTATATCATCAATCTTCAGAATGGTTGTTGCAATTCAGTATCATCGCAGCATTGGGAGAGTTAGGCGATCCGCGATCCTTTAGCCTGCTGGAGACAGCGCTGAAATCACAGGTAGAACTGGTGAGAACAGCAGCCATTGGCTCTTTGGGTGAACTGGGCGACGAGCGAGCCATTCCTTTGCTATTGCCTTTTGTTTCTGACCCAGACTGGCAAACCCGCTACCGCGTAGCTCAAGCCCTTAGCCACTTTAACAGCCCAGAAATTCGGGCAGCTTTGGAGACGCTGAGCCAAGATGAAATGCTACCTGTGGCCCAAGAAGCTAAAGCTTATTTAGGGTTGTAACTCGGTTCTTGTACCCTTTACATTTCCGTGTTTAAATTTCAAATCTGTATCAATTAGCCCTTCAATTACAAGAGATTTAAGTATTTTCCGAATATACTCGGAGCATGAAGCACAAACTCATGTGAGTTCATTCGTGAATCTAATGGAGATGCAGATTTCGAGGAATTACGAGCAGGTTAGAGTTTCATAAAACAGCTACGTTTTCCAGCGGGAGTTTTCCCCTCATGCCCCGGAACGGCATGAGGGGAATTTTTCTGCCTTTAACCTTCGCTGATATTTAAAATTTTCTGATTTGGAACTAATGTCGTGAGGTTCAGCCATGTCTCCCCTCTTACTTGCCCTAGATTTTGGTGGTACAAAACATGCGGCGGCTCTGGTTCAGCTAGATGCCATTCAAGCAGGTACACGCCCATCAGCTACACGCCCATCAGCTACAGCCCAGTGGCAAGCATATCAACGGGCTTTGTCTCCGTCCAACGCTAATGCTGAAGTAGATTTGGCTATTATGCGATCGCTCATCCAATCTCTGCTAAATGGCGCACAACCCGATGCGATCGGCGTCAGCTTTGGTGGGCCTGTAGATTTTACAACTGGCACTGTCCGTCTGTCTCATCATGTCCCCGGTTGGGAAAACCTGCCCTTAAAACAATTGCTGGAAACCGAATGGGGCGTACCTGTCAGCGTAGATAACGATGCTAATGTGGCAGCCCTAGGAGAGCATCGGTTTGGGGCGGGGCGGGAGACAAACAGCCTAATGTACATCACCGTCAGTACCGGCGTTGGCGGTGGCTGGATTCTCAACAACCAGCCCTGGCGAGGTGCCGCAGGCATGGCCGGTGAGATTGGACATACCGTTGTTGATCCACAAGGGCCGCTTTGTCTGTGCGGCAAGCGAGGCTGCGTTGAACGATTAGCCTCCGGCCCGTACATGGTGCAACAGTTGCGCGATCGCCTCCAACAAGAGCCAGATCGAGGAGAAATTTTGCGATCGCTGGTGCTGGACCAAACTGCTTTGACAGCCCAACACATCAGTCAGGCAGCCGCTCAAGGCGATGCTCTGGCCCAGGAAGTTCTACAGCAAGCAGCAGAAGCACTGGGCACAGGAATTGGTAATGCCGCAAATTTGATCAATCCACAATGCTTCATTTTGGGAGGTGGGGTAACAAAAGCGGGAGAGCAATGGTGGCAGGGCGTTCGACAATCTGCCCGACAAACTGCCTTACCAGAAGTCAATTTTGCCATTCTCCCAGCAGAATTGGGCGAGGATGCGCCTTTGTGGGGAGCGATCGCCCTCGCCCAACCTCTAATATCTCCATCTGCTCAGTAAAACTGCATAAACCCATCTCGGTAAACCTACTGGTTCTCAACGGGAAAATAACCCACCCCAACCTTACAGAACAGAACCTAGGAGAAACTCAGATGGCTATTAAAAAAGGGACAGCACTCGACGACATTCTCAACGGTACAGCGCTTGATGATGTCATCAAAGGTTTAGACGGCAACGATACGATTGATGGCGGTGCAGGCAACGATGTTCTCAATGGTGACGCAGGGACGACAAGCTCTTGGGTGGCAAAGGCAACGATAAGCTGAATGGCGGCAAAGGCGACGATCTACTGGATGGCGGCGCTGGCAGCGATATTCTCAATGGCGGCGCTGGGAATGACACCCTGTTGGGCGGCAAGGGCAACGACACACTCAACGGTGGCTCAGGCAACGATTTGCTGGATGGCGGTACTGGCAACGATCAAATGACTGGTGGAACCGGCGATGATACTTACATCGTTAACAGTGCGGCGGATGGAGTGACTGAGGCAGCATTGGGGGGAATTGACCTCGTGAAATCGACGGTCAGCCTGACCCTCAGCGCCAATGTAGAAAATCTGACTCTGTTAGGGGACGGCAACCTGGATGGTACAGGTAACAGCTTAGACAACCTCCTCACTGGCAACACGGGCAACAACATCCTGGATGGCGGCGCGGGTAACGACACCCTGATGGGAGGTCTGGGAGATGACACCTATAGAGTGGATAGTGCTGGAGATGCGATCGCCGAGTCTGCTGGAGCCGGAACAGATACAGTACAAGCCTCGGTCAGCTATAGTTTGACCGCTAATCTGGAAAATCTAGTGCTAACGGGTGTATTGGCCATTAATGGCACTGGCAATGAGCTAGACAATACCCTCACTGGCAATGCGGCTGACAATACGCTGAATGGCGGATTAGGCAATGATGTCCTGAATGGTGAGGCTGGCAACGATGTCTTGAATGGTGGTAGCGGCAATGATGCCATGACGGGCGGCTTAGGCAACGATACCTATGTCGTGGATAGCGCCTTAGACACCATTACAGAAGCGATCGGTGCAGGACTGGACACTGTGCAATCTAGCATCAGCTATACCCTATCCACCGAATTAGAAAATCTGACGCTGACGGGAATCAATGCGATTAACGGCACTGGCAACGCCCTCAACAATACCTTGACAGGCAACGATGCCAACAATACACTGACAGGCAACGCAGGCAATGACTACCTGGATGGCAAGCTAGGAAACGACACCCCTGGTAG
>JAAUOQ010000019.1 GCA_012034795.1 Leptolyngbyaceae cyanobacterium CRU_2_3 | reverse complement strand
GACAACTGGGGCGGCAGGAGCGACAGCTACGAAGATGTGGAGTACGAAGAAGTGGCTGATACTGCTTATCCCGAACCCAAGTACGTTGCTGATGAGAATGTGACCAATGATGCCTGGGCAGATGATGATAACCCCACTCCCTACCGGGCACCTGAAGTTAACATTCCAGAGCGCAAACGAGTGGTGGAATACGAAGAGGAGACGGACTACTAACTTAACGTTAATCAAGCTGGCTCCTACAGAAAAGGTCACTCTGGGTAGAGTGACCTTTTTGATCGAGTAATATTTGTACTGTCAATGACTAGTAGACTGCGGTGTAAGGTCACATCCCAATATTTGCCCTCACCCTAAATCCCTCTGCCAAAAAGGGAGTGTGACTTTGAGTCCGGCTCCCCTTCTCCCTTTTTGGGAGAAGGGGCTGGGGGATGAGGGTGGATCAGGATGGTGCATAGACTGATGCCTTGAAGTACTAGGGTGTTTCTGCCAAAGCTCCGTCAGGATAGTTGCTGACTTGGCGTCTGAGGCTGGCTAAAGCCCGGTTGTAGTTGAGAATCGCCGTTAAGCGGTTGACCTCCGCCTGGGTTAGGGCAGTTTGTTGCTGCAAGACATCGCTTTGCGTACCTACCCCTGCCTGAAAACGTAGTCGCGCCAGCCGCAAGGATTCTGTGGCTAGCACAACAGCCCGCGATGTCACCTGGATATTGTCGAAGCTCGATCGCAAGGTTGAATAAGCTTGCTCAACCAAGAAGCGAATTTGTTCGCGGTTACTGGCAAACTGGTTCTCAGCAATGGCAATGTTCGCCTCTTGTTGGTCGGCTTGGGCCCTGGCGGAGCCACCATCAAAGATGTCCCAAGTTACTCCAACGGCAGCCGTGAAAGTAGACAGAAATCCCTCAAAGAACGGGCTGGTGGAACTATCTAAGGTTCTACGTAATCCGTAGGTGGTACGCAAGTTAACCTGTGGCTCTAACTGAGCTAAGGCCTGCCGCCGATTCCGTTTGGAAATTTCCCGTTGCACCAACTGTTGCTCTAGCTCTGCTCGGTTTTTGAAGGACAGAACAATGGTGTCTTCCAGGTTGAGATCCCAAAGCCCTGCCACTTCGATCGGGTCGGCAGCAGTAATGTCTACCGCTTGAGACAAGCTCAACTGCTGTACAATCTGCCGACGAGCAATTTCCTGTTGGCTAATTTGTTGGGTCAAATCTTGCTGGGCGTTGGCCACATCCACCTCAGACTGAAGCACATCAAAGCGGGTGCCCACGCCTGCCCGTTCTAGTGCCTGCGCGTCTCGTAAGCTGCGCTGTGCCTCTGTAAGGGACGCTTGGGTAATTCGGACTTGCTCATCGGCTTGTTGCAAATCGTAGTAGTTGTTGGTGACATCCAGAATCAGTTGCTCTGTATCCGCTTCTACCTGCAACTGCTGGAAACGGGCTTGCCCACGGGCGGCAGCGATCGCTGAGGAACGCTGCCCTGCCGTGAATAAGTTGTAGTTAGCTTCTACAGTGCCATTGAGTGTTGTGCTGTCACTGGTCGTGACATCAAACTCTGTATCTCCTGTAGTGGATAGTGGGCTGGTAGCGTTCTCTTGGGCATTAAATGTCACGTTTCCAACAACGCCTAGTGTCGGCAAATTCGCTGCTTCAGCCTGCCGTAGAGATGCCTGAGCGCGCTCTAGCTCCAAGCGAGACTGCTGAAGACTGCGGCTGTTGCGAATGGCTAACTCGATCGCTTGTTTCAGAGTGATCGGTTGGGTACCAACAATTTGAACTTCTTCGGGAGTGGTGGGGAAGCTAAGAGGATTGGGGTCAGGATTGAGGTATTCTGGGGCGGGCTCGTTTGTTGTTGTTGCTGTAGGCGTGGTTTCAGAAGTGGGAATTTCTGGACTAACAGTTTCTGGAGCCGCAGTTTCGCTGGGTGAGTCTTGAGGAGAGGTTTCAGCACTAGGGGGAACCTCTGCTGGCTCAGGCTCAGGGGATGGCTCAGCTTCATTTTCTGGCGCAGATTCAGGCGTTGGCTCAGGCTCAGGCTCGTTTTCCAGAGCAGGTTCAGGCGTTGGCTCAGGCTCGTTTTCCAGAGCAGGTTCAGGTGTTGGTTCAGGCTCATTTTGAGCGATCGCATTAGCAGAAGCAGCCTCCGACGAAGCAAGTTGCTCGTGGGTGTGAGTATCGGCAGACCGGGTAGACTGTGGGCTGGCAATTGGAGCCGCCTGAACAGGAACAGATGCTGCTGCACTGGCAGCAAGAACTGTACCCATGCCTAAAGCAATCAAAGAATTGGAGGGTCGCATATTATCAGTCTTTAAGCACTCCAGAACACCGACGAGAAAAGGAGACAACCTTAAGCAGAATACTTGCAGAAGAGTGACCTTGGCAAATGTCAACTGCCTAAGAATCTACACAAATCTGATATTAGCTTGCGAAACAAAGTTACTGTAGCGAATGAGAAATTTGGGTTGTAAATTCTAATGTGGAAAACTTTTAGGCGATCGGCGATGTCGGCATCCCCTTTGCAGTAGAATGACCTTCTGTGGAAAGCTCTGCTGATGCTCTTGACATAGCTCAGAATTGGCTAACCTGACCTCTCTAGCACAAGCCCATCATGCCTAAGGTTCTTGTTTCTGATCCGATCGATCAAGTTGGAATTGATATTTTGTCCCAAGTTGCACAGGTAGACATCAAAACCAGTCTGTCTGCTGATGAGCTTTTACAGATTATCCCAGACTACGACGCCTTGATGATCCGTTCTGGAACCCGCGTCACCCAAGATGTCATTGAGGCAGGCAAGCAGCTTAAAATTATTGGCCGGGCAGGAGTAGGGGTCGATAATGTCGATGTTCCCGCTGCAACCCGTCGCGGCATCCTGGTCGTCAATTCTCCAGAGGGCAACACTGTCGCGGCAGCAGAACACGCGGTTGCCATGATGCTGGCACTCTCTCGCCATATTCCCGATGCTAACCAATCAGTGAAGAGCGGCAAGTGGGATCGCAAAAGCTTTACAGGGGTTGAGGTTTATAAGAAAACTCTGGGAATTGTGGGTTTAGGCAAGATTGGGGCCCACGTAGCCGGTATCGCCAGAGCTATGGGGATGCGGCTTCTAGCCTATGATCCTTTCCTCTCCAATGAGCGGGCCGAACAGTTAGGCTGTCAACTTGTAGAGTTGGATTTTCTGTTTAGAGAAGCAGACTACATCACGTTGCATTTGCCCAAAACTCAAGAAACGTATCACCTGGTCAATGCGGCAGCGTTGGACAAGATGAAACCCACTGTGCGGATTATCAATTGTGCTAGAGGTGGCATCATTGATGAGGTGGCCTTATCAGAGGCGTTGGCGCAGGGCAAAATTGGCGGCGCGGCTTTGGATGTCTACGAAGAAGAACCGCTGGGGGAATCAACCTTGCGATCGCTCGGTAAAGAGATGGTTTTGACCCCTCATTTGGGTGCCTCTACAGAAGAAGCTCAGGTCAATGTGGCGATCGATGTCGCAGAACAAATCCGGGACGTATTGCTGGGCTTGCCCGCTCGTTCAGCCGTTAATATTCCAGGGCTGCGTCCAGATCTGATGGAGAAGCTGCGTCCTTATCTGCAACTCGCCGAAATCTTGGGCAGTATGGTCAGTCAATTGGCAGGCGGACGGATCGAATCGCTGGATATTCGCTTGCAAGGAGAATTGGCCTCCAACGAAAGTCAGCCTGTGGTGGTAGCAGCGCTGAAAGGGTTATTGTCCAGTGCGCTACAGGAACGGGTTAACTATGTCAATGCCAGCATTGAGGCCAAGGAAAGAGGCATTCGAGTGATTGAAACTCGCGATGCTGCCACCCGCGATTATGCAGGTTCGTTACATATCTTGGCTAGAGGTTCTTTAGGTGAGCACTCGGTTACAGGGGCTTTGCTAGGCGATAGCGAAATCCGGATTACAGAGCTAGATGAATTCCCCATCAATGTGCCCCCTAGCCGCTACATGTTGTTTACGCTCCACCGCGATATGCCGGGAATTATTGGCAAGATCGGTTCGCTGTTGGGTGGGTTTAATGTCAACATTGCCAGCATGCAGGTGGGGCGGAAAATCGTCCGAGGCGACGCTGTGATGGTTCTCAGCCTTGATGATCCTTTGCCTGATGGAATTCTGGCAGAGATTATTAAAGTTCCTGGGATTCGCGATGCTTATACGGTGACTCTGCCAGAGCAGTAACTCTGCCAGAGCAGTAATTTCGCTAGAGCGGTTATCCTGTCAACAATAGCGCTACAAAGTTGCCATCCAGTCTCCACCCAGCCTCAAACCTTTAACCCCAAACCCCAAATGGCAAATAGCTGGTGGGAAATCCAAGTCATGTGTGATCCAATCGCTGAAGAGCTAGTCTATTGGCGATTAGACAACTTTGGTTGTTCGGGCACCTCCAGCGAATCTAAGGGCTATGCCAATCTGATCAAGGCTTATCTGCCGCAGTTTAAAGCCCAACAGTTAGATCTGGCCGCCCTGGCTTTGCGGTTACGGCAAGATACACTTTGTGCAGAAATGGCTGTACCCCTGGTGCAGTGGCATTTAATTGATGAGGAAGACTGGTCGAGTAGCTGGAAAGACCATTGGCATCCTCAAGAAGTAGGCGATCGCTTCCTCATTAACCCTGCCTGGTTGCCCCCACCCGAAAATAGCGATCGTCTGATTATCAAGCTTGATCCGGGCGTTGCGTTTGGCACGGGTGCTCACGCCACCACTCAGCTTTGCCTGGAATCTTTGGAGATGCG
The DNA here is from genome assembly GCA_012034795.1 of Leptolyngbyaceae cyanobacterium CRU_2_3. Classification (GTDB taxonomy): domain Bacteria; phylum Cyanobacteriota; class Cyanobacteriia; order Elainellales; family Elainellaceae; genus Drouetiella. Next base: position 14,132 of record JAAUOQ010000019.1, on the reverse strand, counting down.
GATTAACGAACCCACAACCGACATTATCGTGGCAGATATTGGCTGTGGGTCTGGCATTCTCTCTGTAGGAGCACTCATGCTAGGGGCTAAACGCGCTTATGCCGTAGACGTTGATCCTTTGGCTGTGCAAGCTACCCGTGAAAACCAGGAAATGAATCAATTGGATGCCGATCGCCTGATTGTGGCGGAAGGTAGCATTGATCACATCAAAACCTTAATTTCTGCCCCTGTAGATGGCATTCTCTGCAATATCCTGGCAGAGGTGATTATTGATCTGATCCCTGCCATGACTGAAATCTCCAAGCCAGGTACATGGGGCATTCTCAGTGGCATTCTGCTGGATCAGGTGAAGCCGATCGCTGATACTTTAGACCAGTATGGCTGGGTTGTGGCCACCTTCGGCGTCGGCAAGATTGGTGCTGTCTGAATATTCGGCGATCGTAGAGCAGGTCTTTCCAGCCTTAGAATAGAATCTAATCTCTGACATGACTAAGACAGACCATGATTGCAACTGTCTCCACTTACGAAGTGGCTTGGGAAAAGCTGCCAGATAGCTTCATCTTGGACAATGAGCCAGTGGATAATATTATTCAACCCGCTCTTGCGGCCGCATTGACTGAGAGCCTAGAGCTTGCCAATAGACTGCCTGCCACTGCCCTAACCACAACAAACTATGGCATCTGCGCTACTGTCAATGGCAAAATGATTGTCAAAGCGCCCGACTGGAGTTATGTGCCATCTATTCAAGTACCCCGTCAAGAGGTGATCCGCAGCTATACTCCTGTTCTGGAAGGGGATCGACCCGCGATCGTCATGGAGTTTTTGTCTGACACTGAGGGCGGTGAGTACTCCAACAAGCCTACCTATCCACCTGGCAAATGGTTCTTTTATGAACAAGTTTTGCAGATTCCAAATTATGTCATCTTTGAGCCTGCGACAGGTTTGTTAGAGGTGTATCACCTGGATGATGCCAAACGTTACCAGATTCAATCAGCTAATGCCAGCGATCGCTATTGGATCTCGGAAATCGATCTTTTTCTAGGGATCTGGCAAGGAACGCGCGAAAATCTTGCGGGATTCTGGCTGCGCTGGTGGGATGCCCAAGGTAACCTTTTGTTGTGGGCAGGGGAACTTGCCCAGAAAACACGCCAACAGGCAGAAGAAGCGCGCCAACAGGCAGAAGCGGCACGCCAACAGGCAGAAGAAGCGCGCCAACAGGCAGAGCGCCTGGCGGCTCAACTCCGAGCCGCAGGCATTGAACCAGAAATTTAATCTCCAGAGGCGTAACCCATAATCGCCCTAATTTCCAGCTACCCCATCGGCACGGGCCGCTCGTTGCACTGCCGCAGCCACCGTGGGTGCAACTCGTTCATCAAACACCGATGGAATGATGTGCTCACGATCGAGATCAGAGGCTTTGACTAAAGAGGCGATCGCCGCTGCTGCTTCTAAAAACATAGAGGTGGTCATAGTTTTAGCCCGACAATCCAGCGCTCCTCGGAAAATGCCTGGAAACGCTAACACGTTGTTGATTTGGTTGGCGTAGTCGCTGCGCCCAGTCGCCATAACGGCTACATCATGGGTGACGAGTTCAGGCTGAATTTCGGGAACCGGATTAGCCATGGCAAAGACGATCGGATCTTTGGACATAGACTTGACCATCTCCGGGGTGACAACCCCTGGAGCACTCACGCCCAAAAAGACATCCGAGCCAATCATCGCATCCGCTAATGTGCCACTTTGAGAGACTGCAAATGCCAGCTTTTGGCTGTTTAGATCAGTGCGCTGGGTAGATAAAATGCCGCGAGAATCGCACATGACAATATGTTGGGCACCCGCCTTTTGCAGTAAACGGGCGATCGCCACACCTGCCGCACCTGCACCATTAATCACAATCCGAATCTCTGCCATCGACTTTTTCACTACCTTAAGCGCATTAAACAGGGCAGCCAAACTGACGATTGCCGTGCCATGCTGGTCGTCATGGAAGACGGGAATATCCAACTCACGCTGGAGACGAGCCTCAATCTCGAAGCAGCGAGGCGCACTAATATCTTCTAAGTTGACCCCCCCAAAGACGGGCGAAATGTTCTTGATGGTTTGGACAATCTCATCGGTGTCCTGGGTAGCCAGGCAAACCGGGAAGGCATCGACACCAGCAAACTCCTTAAACAGCATGGCTTTGCCTTCCATCACAGGCAAGGCTCCAGCCGCACCCAAGTTACCCAGTCCTAAAACGGCACTGCCATCTGTGACGATCGCCACCATATTGCTTTTGACTGTGAGGTTATAGACTTGCTCTGGGTTATTAGCAATCTCAGTACAAATTCGCCCCACTCCTGGTGTGTAGGCCATGGCTAAGTCGCCTTGGTTTTTTAGGGGAATCTTGCTTTGAACGCTAATCTTGCCGCCACGATGCAGGTTAAAGGTGCGATCGTAAACGTTGAGGACTTTAATTGTCTCGATCGCTTTGACTGCTTCTGTGATTTGCTCCGCATGTTCGGTGCTGAAAGCGTCAACCGAGATATCTCGCACTAGCTCCTTGCGGGTTTGGCTAATCAGATCAATTTGCCCGATACTGCCACCTGCCGTACCAATTGCCTGCATAACATGGGCTAACATACCCGCCTGATTAGGAATCTGAAGCCGGAGAGTCAAACTATAACTGGGGTTGGGAGTCAACTGTACCATGCGATCGCTGCCGTCTCCTGTGCAAAAGTCGTTAACAAGCTTTACAATCTTAGCGCCTGTCTTTGCTCAATCTAAGAGATCATCGAATTTCCAACTGTACGAATTGGTACGAACTCCAGCCTTTCCTTATGCCCAGCCTCTATACCGAAATTGCAATCAATGCCCCCAGATCTGTGGTTTGGCAAGCCCTGGTGGGTAAGGAAGATTGGCTGAAGTGGAATACCTTTTTGTACGATCGCGATCCCACTAAACCCATAATGCAAGGGCGAACTGTGCTACTTTCTCTACGGCGATCGCGGGAAGAAGCGGAGACAGAATTTGAACCTCGGATTACGTTGCTCCAACCCCAAGTTTGTCTGCGCTGGAACTATGCCGCTCTAGGATTTCAGAGTGAGCATGTGTTTGAACTCCAGGAAATTGGCATTAATCGTACCCAATACTTACATCAGGAACATTTTTCGGGATGGGTGACTCAGCTATTTCTACCGTTCCTCCGACAAGATGAACAGCAAGGGTTGCGACGCATGGCACGAGAGTTAAAGCAACATGTTGAAGGATATCGATAACTGATTCAAAATTCTCTCTGTGGAAAGGTTCAACAAAGCGACCGGGTGTAGATAAGATGACTGCATAATCTCCCTCATTCGGATTTGGTGGGGCTATCTTATGCAGGGTTCAACACTTTCCTCCGCAGCACCTTTAACGTCTTTAACGTCAAACCCATTAGTTCAGACTGAACTTGTCCAGTCTCCAGACGCACCCGTGGAGGCTGCCGAGCGGTTCCACCAAATTCAGATCCAACTGCGCGATCGCTGGCAAGCCAATGGCGAAGATGATTCGGATATCTTAATCGTGCCCTCTCTAAGCCTGGATCAACAGGAACTCCAGAAGGTTAAGGGGGTACATCACTATGAAGAACGCTTGCTGTTTTCGCTCATTCGTCTTCAAAATCCTAGGGCACGTCTGATTTACGTGACCTCTCAGCCAATCCACCCTAGCGTCATTGACTACTATTTGCAGTTGTTGCCTGGAGTGCCATTTTCTCATGCCGCGATCGCTGCTCCTCTTTTGCACCTACGATGCTTCTCTCAAACCCTTAACTCAAAAAATTCTAGAGCGCCCTCGCTTGATGGCACGCCTCCGCTGTGCCATTCGCCGAGATCGAGCCTACATGACCTGCTATAACTCAACGCCTCTAGAGCGGGATCTCGCACTTCAATTAGAAATTCCTTTGCTGGCTCTTGATCCAGACTTACTCTATTGGGGCACCAAAAGCGGCAGTCGCGAGATTTTTCTAGAATCCCAAGTACCTTGTCCGGATGGCAGTGACTTAGTCCGAAATGCCGACGATCTGGCTGTAGCAGCAGCAGAATTATGGGAGAGAAATCCTGACTTAAAGCGGATTGTAGTGAAGCTCAATGAGGGGTTTTCTGGGGGAGGAAATGCGATATTAAATCTCCAACCTCTGCAACAGGTTGCTCCTGGCTGTAGCTCACCAACAGTAAGGGTAGCAGCCATTCGCGATCGCTTTTCTACGCTCAGTTTTCAAACCGATACCGAAACCTGGGAGCACTACAGTAGTCGGATTCCAGAATTGGGGGCGATCGTTGAAGCCTTTGTAGAAGGTGAAGAAAAGCGATCGCCCAGTGTTCAGGGGAATATCACTCCCACAGGAGAAGTCGAAATTCTTTCCACGCATGATCAGATCCTGGGGGGCCCAGATGGGCAAATTTTTCTCGGCTGCTATTTTCCAGCGCAGGAAGCCTACCGTGTGCGCCTACACCGTTATGGGATGCAGGTAGGACAAGCACTAGCTGCGAAAGGAGCACTGGAACGCTTTAGTCTAGATTTTATTGCGGTACACCGTCCCGAACACCCTGAAGATGAGTGGGAAATTCAGGCCATTGAAATCAACTTACGCAAAGGGGGTACCACTCACCCGTTCATGACTCTCAAATTACTGACGCATGGGCGCTACGACTTTACGACAGGTGTATTTTATAACCAGGAAGGCAAGCCAAAATACTACATTGCCACTGATAACCTCCAGAGAGAGCATTACAAAAGGACTCAGTTCCAGTGATCTGATGGATATCATTGCCCAGCACCATCTCCACTTCAACAGCACCACCGAGACGGGCACGGTCTTCCATTTGATCGGCTGCCTTTCTGAATTTGGCAAACTGGGTTTAACCAGTATTGGCAACTCTCCCCAGGAGTCCAAGGTCATCTACGAGAAAGTTATTCAAGCGTTAGACCAAGAAACTAGACCTAACGCTTCCTACTCGCCTTCCTTCACACCTACCTTTCCCAACACTTGGAGCGGACGCCCTAATCCTTGACCCCAGGTTATCCTGGCTTAGCTATCCTCACTCAGCTATCCTTCTAAACTGCTCAGTTCTACGACACTGCTTTTATCCGCTTCCCCGCTGCTGCTCTTGTTTGTTTCCACACTACTTACCTCGGTTGTTATCTGTTGCGGTAGTGTTGCTTCCATCGACAGACAATTGCGCCCATTCACCTGAAGCCGATACTCGACTCTGTCCATCAGGCGGTTGAGAATTAGCCAACCATAGCCTCCTTCCTGCTGGTCTTCTGGAGCAGGTGGAAGATAGGTGGAGAGATCGTAGCCTTTGCCATGATCCCAGATCTCTAGGTGTAAATCCCGCTCTTTTAGCTCCAGGCGAATCAAAACTGGTAAATTAGGTTGTTCGCGATGGGCATGGCGCACCACGTTAGAGTAGGCTTCTACCAATACTAGGCGTAGACGATTAGCCTGCCGCGACCAATCTGCCTCATTTTGCATTTCTAGCTCTAGAGCGCCGAGTAGCCAGTTTTCGACCACAGTCAAAAATTTGAGGTCGCTTGGCACATGTAGTTCAGTCCGCATTGACTACAGAACCTCCAGAGAGAGTATAGTTTGATCGTCTTCTTGAATAGGATTGCAGGCTTGGACTTGCGCTAGCAGTTTCCCTAAGTCCAGCGACCCTTGCTGTTGTAGCAACAGTTGCCATAATCCAGTTTGTTGTAGCATGGCGTGGCTTTTGTTGGGTTGGTTATCCAATGAAGCGTGGACAATTGTCGCTTCTGTGATCCCGTCGCTGGTTAGCAAAAAGATATCTCCTGAGTTGAGAGATAGGCGACCCGCCACTGCATTCCAGTTAGGTAAAATTCCTAAAGGAACACCTCGAACTTTAAGGTAGATCGGCTCTGGAGGGGGCGAACCTTCTGGCTCAAGCAATTGTGCTCCATCTTTTGGAGGTGACCATACTAAGGGATAGATATGTCCAGCGTTAGCATACACTAACTCGTATTTTTTGGAGTGTAGCGGGCTAACACCATCGTAATAAAGCAATTGCTGCCCACTAAGTCTTCGGAAAGGCTTTTATTGAGGTTACGCATGACTATGTCCGGTTCAGGAGAAACTTCTTGAGCTAACTCTCTGCGCAGAAGTGAAATGGCACTTGCCATAAACAGAGCTGCTGGAACGCCCTTGCCAGAGACATCGCCTACTGCTAGCCAAATATCTCCTTGAGGATGTGCGTACACTTCAAAAAGTCACCTCCAACCTCCCGCGCTGGATAGCACAGTGCCTGCACTTTGATATTGTCCAATTCTGGCAGGCTTTGACGCAGCAGGTTAGTCTGGATTTGTCTGGCGACAGCTAGCTCAGATTGCATCTGTGCAGATTGTTCCTGGATGCGCTGATACAGCTTAGCTTGCGAAATAGCCAGGGCAGCTTGCTCAGCCACTCCTTCTAGAATCTGAAGTTCCTCTGTTGTCCAAACTGAGGGATCTCCTCGCCAGTGTAGAACAAGGATGGCTAACAACTCCTGTTGATAGGACAACGGAACAATGAGTTTGGTGTATGAAGGCTCGCTAGGCTGAGCTTGTACGACTTGGAGTCTGGGGCGCTGGCAAATCTGCTCCAGAAATGCTGAGTCAAATTTAAACTGATCCGCAGTGTTACAATCTTCTGCTGGTACTGGCGCGATCGCCAAATAAGTAAACACCTCAGATGAAAACCGATACTGGTAAGAAACTGGCTCCCACTCTATTGAACGGAGAGCGCAGGCATCTGCTGCAAATGCTTGCCCAATCGTTTCTACCACCTTTTGCAACATGCTGGAATAATCGAGAGATTCACGAATTGCCGTTGTGACCTTGTTAAATAAGGACTCTCGTCGTAGAGCGCGTTGCAGTTCTTCAGTTCGTTGTTTTAAGACAAGGTAGGTTTCTGCTGCCTGCTGTACAATCGGTTTTAGCTCATTTGGGTTCCAAGGTTTAGTGATGTATTTAAATACTTTGCCAGTATTGATGGCACCGACTAGATCTTCAACATCGGTATAAGCGGTCAAGAGAATTCGGATGGTATCAGGAAAGCGTTCGGCTGTAAGACTGAGAAATTCTGTACCGCTCATCCGGGGCATTCGTTGGTCAGAGATAATGATTGCCATTTCGCCCACTCGATCCAACACTTCCAATGCTGCAAAGCCGCCATTGGCTTTGTAAACATCAAAATCTCGACGGAAAGTGCGATACAGCAGATCTAGGTTATCTGCCTCATCATCGACAACCATTAATTTGAGCTTAGCCGCTGTTGACTCAGTCATGCTCTCTTCCATCTACTGCGCCACCACTATCATTTGTATTAACTCAAGTGCATTAACTCAAGCTTATGCGCCTTCAACTCAGTTGTATTCTGCCAATTGTCACGTATAATCCTGAATTTCTCCACTAACTTGAGCCTGTCTAAGGATAACTAGTAGAGAACTTGGCTATTTGTTCTTGCTGGAGACCCGGCTTGATGTCAAAGTACCCCAAATCTGGGAGATGCTATCAAGACTAGAGTCAAGATGCGGGAGCAAGCAGATAAGCTTGAACCTTTGTGTGATAATGGCTAACATCCCAAAATGCCCAAAAATGCCCAGCTAGCCCGAATGGGAGTTTGAAAGAATGCACAACTTTTTGCCGATCGCTTACTTCCAGAATCAGTTTGTCCCCTTTGATGAGGCAAAAGTATCTGTTGCTACCCATGCATTACATTATGGGACTGGGGCATTTGGCGGGTTGCGGGGTATTCCCGACCCGCAAAATTCTGACCAGATTTTGCTATTTCGGCTTGACCGACACTGTGAGCGACTTAGCGATAGTGCCCGCTTTCTACTGTATGACTTACCTGCCGATAAAATTCAGAACATCATTATTGATTTTGTTAAGAAAAACCAGCCTGCTCATTCTTTTTATATTCGCCCCTTTGTTTACACATCAGATTTAGGGATTGCCCCTCGACTCCATAAGATTAGAAAAGACTTTTTTGTGTATGGTTTGGAATTGGGCGACTATCTGTCTCCAGAGGGAGTGTCTTGCCGGATTAGTTCCTGGTATCGCCAGGAAGATCGCAGCTTGCCGCTGCGGGGAAAAATTAGCGGTGCCTACATCACTTCTTCGTTAAGCGAAAACTGAAGCAGTTGAATCGGGGTTTGATGAGGCAATCTTAATGAATTCTCAAGGTAAAGTCTGTGAAGCGTCTGGGATGAATGTATTTATTGTTCGACGAGGACAGCTTATTACGCCTGGATATGACCAAGATATTTAGAAGGGATCACCCGCGACAGCATTCTGACGATCGCTGACGATCTGGGCATTCCAGTTTTAGAGCGCCCAATAGACAAAACTGAACTGTTGATTGCAGACGAAGTGTTCCTCAGTGGTACTGCTGCTAAAATTACTCCTGTACGCAGAATTGAGAGTTACGAGTTACCCACTCACCGTCCTATTACCCATAAGCTGCGGGAGAAACTATCTGCCATTACTGAAAATCGTGATCCTGACTATCAAGATTGGGTATTTGCTATCCCGCTGGGGGGGTGAGCGATCGCCAAACTTGATGCGGTACAGCGGTTCATGGGGTATTCGCCTGGAGCAATTTGAAGTCGAGCCGCAGGAGCATGGGCGTAAATCAAATTCAGCGAACTGTGCAGCAAAGAAGCTTTGAGTTTGCTCTTAGTGTTATTCGCCTCTATAAAAAACTTCAGGCGCGACAAGAATTTATTCTGTCTCCCCAACTGTTGAGAAGTGGCACCAGCATTGGCATCCATGTAGAGGAAGCAATGGCTCAGCCGAACTCTGCTGATCGCGTTCAGCAAATGGCGATCGCTTCTAAGAATGCTAGAGAAACTCACTATTGGTTGAAATTATTGCAAGAGTCTAAGTTGGTCGATGTAGATGTGAGCCCTGAGCTAGAGCAAATAGAAGACTTGCTGCGTCTTTTAACAGACCTTGCCTAATAGCAAGCGGGTCAATCAATGTCAGCTTTTACAGACAACGTGTTTTTTTCTGGAAATTGGCTCAGCAGATACTTCAGTTTTGAAGTGAGCCGACTATTCTGACTACAGGATTGCAAAATGTCTGAGATCTCTGACCTAAAATAAAGTTAGAGGTTAAGGGAATTGGTGAATTGACCGGAGGTGTCATTATGCTTGTGATCATAATGGAGAACCAGCTCCTTCCCACCCAAAATGTTTGCCAAGCCTGCTTGATGGCTGACCAAAGTGGTCAACCTCGTTGGCAACAAGGGCAGCTTCGTTGTGGTCGTGCTTTGAGCAAGCTGACGGATGAGCAGCCTGAGCAGTATGAGTGTCAAATGGGATTTCGGGTTGCCAACATTGAATGACAGGAGTGAACTCTGCTTTGTGAAGCTCAAGCAGACCAGGATGGGTAAGAGTCCAGTATAGAACAAGGCTTTAAGAGTTCTTTACGAATACGGTGTGAGATATCAATAAATACACAAAATCGTTAGGCTCTTGGGTCAATCGCTGATGCCTCCCTAAAGATTGCGTTATTCTATTGCTTATCGAATGCTGTTAAAGCTCTAGTGCAACAGGGTGCAAGTTTGATTCCTGGAGTGTAGTTCTCTTGTCCGCATCGCGAGCGAGGCGCTTGCGCTCCGCAGGGTATGAGAATTTGTGCCGTGAATTACTAGGTTCTTGATTTCGGAGACTTCAACATGACTTTGCGCGGTACTACGAGCCCTCTCGATCGCACATTTGCTTGCTTACCCTATCTGTTGCCCCTGCTAGACGGGCTAATGTTTGCGACTCCTTTCCTGAAGCAATTTCCTGCCCTTCAGCCCATTTTTCTGCCTTTATTTTTCCTGGGTCAAATTTATCAAGGGATTCCGTTTTTGGGGCTGATTATTTTCTTTGCTTTATTTCTCTTGGTAGTCAGAAATGAAAATATTGCCCACTTTATCCGCTTTAACACCATGCAAGCCATTCTGCTGGATATTGTGCTGATTCTGTGTAGCATTATCTCAAGCTATGTGCTTCAGCCGGCTTTAGGGGGCGGACTGTTGCTAGAGACTCTGTATACGTCGTGTTCTTAGGAACCGTAGCGGCGATCGCCTACTCAGTTGCCCAGTCTGTTTTAGGCCGATATGCAGAAATCCCTACGATTTCTGAGGCAGTTTATATGCAAGTTAGATAAGGCAGGTTTGCTCAGGCAAGTCAAATTAATAAGTATCCGAGCAAGATTAGGGTCGCGCAGCTAAAGTGACGGTGATGCTTTCGGCGATTCGCTGTTTAAAGGTTTCAGGTTTGGGCGAGTTGTCACCGCGTTTTCTAGAGAGCCAATGCCCTCAATTTCAATGCGGACGCGATCGCCAACCTGCAATTTACCAACACCTTCGGGTGTCCCTGTGAGCACAACATCTCCAGGTAACAGCGTCATCACTTGGCTGATATAGGACACCAATAGATCGGGCGAAAATACCATATCGCTGATCAGAGCCGATTGGACTGGATAAGTCGCGTCATTCAAGAAGGTTTGCAGTTTTGCGGCTGGGCTGAGTTCTCGAACAATCCAAGGACCTAAAGGGCAGAAGGTATCGAAGCCTTTTGCCCTTGTCCATTGTTGGTCAGTTTTTCTGTAAATCTCGCGCGGTTACGTCGTTGGCGATTGTATATCCCCAAATTTTGCCCCGTGCCTGTTCGGGGGTGCAGTCTACACAGCGATCGCCTATGACCAAGGCTAACTCGCCTTCATAGTCTACCCGTTGAGACTGAGGAGGATAATAAATCAACGCCTCTGGAGCAATCACTGTTGTGGGGGGTTTCAGAAACAACAAAGGCTGCTTGGGAACCTCGTTACCCAATTCCGCAGCGTGTTTCATATAGTTTCGACCCACAGCCACAATTTTAGAAGGGGCACAAGGAGCCATCAAATAATACTCATTGGGAGCTAAGACTTGCTCAGTGGGTTGCCCGCTGAGCCAAGGCGGAGCATCTAGCACTTGAACGCTACGATCAAGCTGAAGCAAGCCATAGCTGACTTTCCCAAGGGTTGTTTGAACTCGGACATAGCGTTGCGCCATAGTAAATTATCTCTATCCTGGTATATGATTGTAATTCCTTGCCTCTAATTAAAGAAATCCCCCCAAGTGTTTCAAACAAGTGTTTCAAAGCCTTCTAAGCTGGCATTTCTAGACTAGAAGTTGAGCAATTGGGCAGAAATCTTAAAAATTTAGAAGCCTCATGTCCATAAGGAGAACTTTACTCATGTCACAGTACGAAACAATGTATATTCTGCGCTCAGACTTGGGCGATGAGCCGACTGATCAGGCGATCGAGAAATATCAAAGCATTTTGCGCGACCAGGGTGCCGAAGACCTAGAAACTCAACACCGAGGCAAGCGCCGTCTGGCATACGAAATTGGTAAACATCGAGAAGGTGTTTACATTCAAATGAACTACTCTGCACCTGGCACTGCCGTAGCTGTATTAGAACGAGCAATGCGCCTCAACGATGATGTCATTCGTTATTTAACCATTAAGCCGGAGCCGGAGGCAGTTGCCCCAGAAGTGGTGGAGGCATAGGCCTTGTACAGAACAAATTAACTAAATAAACGACGAAGGCATCACATTGGGTTGATGCCTTCATCGTTATATGAATTCAATCTTGTGCAGCCTGGATGCTTCTCCTCTGGCTGGATTTAGCTTTTACTCAGAGAATTCCCATCTGATTTTCAGCAGAGCGCTTCATAATTGAAGTGGCGAAAGATACCTGCCACCTGCCGTTCTCACTATCCTTTCAGTTTATGAAACTCTCGAAAAATAACTTAGAGCAGAGAATTGACCATGTATATGACGTGATCATCGTGGGCGGCGGCGCTGGAGGACTATCGGCAGCAATCTATCTTCAGCGTTATCGCCTGTCTTGTTTAGTCATCGAAAAAGGCAAAGGGCGATCGTTTTGGATGCAGGATGTGACTAACTACATGGGTTTACAGCCTCATACTCCTGGACGGAATGTATTACAACAAGGGCAGGAACACGCGCTAGCAGTGGGTGCAGATTATCTGCGGGGCTTTGTGGAGGACGTGACGGATGAAGAAGACCTTTTCAATGTCAAAGTAAAAATTGGCAAACAAAACAGCATTTACTCTGTCTTTCGTAGCAAATATCTAATTGCAGCCAGCGGGATTATTGACAATCTGCCTTGTTTAGAAGACATGCAGAATGTCTATGATTATGCTGGATACAACCTGCATGTGTGCTTGATTTGCGACGGTTACGAAATGGCAGACAAGCAATGTGGCTTATTTGTGGGTTCAGAAGGCGCGATTAACACGGCCTTTGTGCTGAACTGGTTTACCCCTTACATTACGGTGTTTACCAATGCCCAGGTCAATGTGGGCGAGTCCATGCGACAAAAGTTAAAGGATCATGGCTATCGATTAATAGAAGCTCCCATCCAAAATTTTGGTCATAACCATGAGATGACGGGAGTAGAGCTAGCTGATGGCTCAACTGTAGAGTTACAGACAGGCTTGGTTGCGATGGGTTCTATCTACCATGATGGCTATCTACGTGGGATTGAGCTAAAGCGATCGGGTAATAATTTAGTGACTGATGCCATGCGTCGCACTTCTCATGAGCGCATTTTTGCAGTTGGAGATATAAAGGAAGGGATTAACCAGGTGTCAATTGCCGTGGCAGATGGTACATTAGCTGCTACAGCAATTTGGCGGGAGATTCGTCAGGCTTCACCGCCGCGTCGCTGGGAAGAAAACCTCATTGGAGCAGTATTGTGACTCAACCAGAAACGCTAACCTTTCCGGAATTGCAAGTAGAAGTGGCTCATCTGCGAGAAGAATTGCAGATGCGAGATCAACTGGTTCAGCAGCTTTCTCAAGAGCTATTTCGCCTGGTAAAGGGCAACGCGGCTATGCTGCCGACGCCAGATATCTCAGAGCGACAGATGGCGGAGATGCGGGCGCTCCGTGAACAATTGCAAGCTGTAGAACAGCAGGTGACGTTCTACCAATCGCAAATTGCCGATCGCGATAGCGAAATCTATCAGTTGCGGCAAGCTACTCAAGAATTGGGCGATCGCTCTCGCATGTTAGAAAAAGTAGTTCAAGAAATGCCCCACATCTACCGGGAGAAGTTTGAACGACGCTTAGCCCCGATCAAAGAAAAAGTCGCTATGATTCAGCGGGAAAACCGCCAACTTCATGCCGAGTTGCAAAGCGTGAGCTACAGACTGGCAGTTCGCAATCGCCGAACCAATCAGCTTGATCTGCCTAGTTTTCCGCGATCGGGCGTAGTCATGCCATCGTTAGGGTAAAAACAAGGTTGCAGGAAATTATGCTTTGCCTTTATGAAACCGATTTCTATGCTTGGACTCAAGAACAGGTGAGCTTGCTTAAGGCTCGGCAATGGCAACAGCTAGATGCGGCAAACCTGATTGAGGAAATAGAAACGTTGGGCAGAAAAGAGCGGCAAGAGTTGCGAAACCGACTGGCGTTGCTGTTAGGGCATCTTCTCAAATGGCAGTTTCAACCCGAAGGACGTAGCAATAGCTGGCTTGGTACCATTCGAGAGCAACGAATCCAGATCAAACTACTAATCGAAGATAGCCCTAGCCTGAAGCCTTATCTGCCTCAAGCTTTTCTGGATGCCTATGAACTGGGCTTATCTCTGGCGATCCGAGAGACTGAGTTGGGTGACCCTGTTTTCCGGAAACTTGTCCTTACACTCTGGCGGAAACGCTCAGTTCTTCTTTTCTACCCCATTCGGATGGGCCAACTCGATAGCCTGAAGCAACCTTACTCTAGATTCCTGCCCTCTTCGTATTACTCTGGTTTTCCTTGAGATTCTGGCTTTCCTCTAGATTCTGGCCCTATACCTCGATCGCCAACACGACACACGAAGGGCGATCGGCTTCTGCATACACCGTGATGGTGATGACTTGAGCATCGATCAACTGGCTAGCGATCGGTAAAGTACCTGTGCCGGGATTGACTGCATAAGCCGGAAAGCAAGCAGCACTAATGCTGAGACGAATGGCGCTGCCTTTGGGAATGCAGATGCAGGTGGGTTGGAGAGGGATGGAGTGGGGAGTGGAGAGTGGAGGAGTGGGAGGTGGGGGAATGCGGA
>JAAUOQ010000360.1 GCA_012034795.1 Leptolyngbyaceae cyanobacterium CRU_2_3 | reverse complement strand
GTATTGCTCAATCCCAAACTGGAAGATGTGGCGATTATTGGCATTGGCTACGCAGGTCGTCAATTGCGCGAACGCTTCTTGAACCTGTTTGAGTCGTGCTATTACCTGCGACCGATAGAGGGAGCCGCTGTGCTGCGGGCCTATCCAGGCGCGTGGGAAGTGTGGCTGGAAAAATCAGGCGAATATGAGTTGATTGCCGAAGAACAGCAGCGACCGTCCGGTGAAGTGCTCGATCGCATCTTACTGAATGCTACTGGGGCCGAAGCATCTCCGACTTTGTCGCCCCGCAGAGGTTTGCTATCTTCGCTCCAGCAGTTCCTACGAGCGCTCAATCAGTAAAATCTGTAGCCTAGACTACTATTTTTTGAATATACTTGTTAAAGAGTTGCATAATGAATTACAAAATTTCGATTTGTTGTTCGCCGCAGGCATGAGCCACCGCTAAACTAAGTATACAGAGACGCCAAAAGTAAAAACTCCTTAATTTCTCGGTTGAGTTTTTCGGGTAGAGTTAATAACCTGGTACGGCAATTGTGTGGATTAAAGTCAATTAGGGTGGATCTATTGGCGTTTCACGAGTCATGGGTTCAGACTTGACTAGGTTGGTCTTAGCAAGAGGATAAAGTAAACGTGGTTAGCGATCGACGCATTTTCATCGGAGATGTACATGGTCACTACGATGGTCTGATGAAACTGCTGGAGACGATCGCGCCCAGTCAAGATGACCAAGTCTATTTTGTGGGTGATCTGATTGATCGGGGGCCCAAAAGCGCTCAGGTGATTCAGTTTGTCCGACAGCACGGCTATTTCTGCGTTTTGGGCAACCATGAACAGCTTTTACTAGATGCGTTTCCAGAGGGCGATCGCGTCTACCAATATGCCCTACAAGCCTGGCTGCAAAGCGGTGGACAAAATACGGTTGCCAGCTACACCGATCCAGAGTTGCTCTTGGAAAGTATCGCATGGTTACGAACCTTGCCCCCTTATATGGACCTGGGTGACATTTGGCTAGTCCATGCCGGGCTGCATCCCCGGTTACCGATCCATGCTCAGACCTCACAAGAATTTTGCTGGATCCGTGAAGAGTTTCACAGCATTCCCAAGCCCTATTTGACAATAAGCTGATTATCACTGGACATACAATCACCTTCACACTGCCAGGGGTTGCTCCAGGCGAGTTGGCGCGGGGTCGGGGTTGGTTGGATATTGACACAGGTGCATATCATCCCAAGAGCGGCTGGCTGACGGCTCTAGACTACACCAATCAGCAGGTTTATCAATTTAATGTGTTTAATCGGCGATCGCGCATGCTGCCCTTGGCAGAGGCGGTCGTTGATATTGAACCCACACAAATTGCCAAACGTCGCCATTTGCTTCAGTTGTAAATGACGATTGACTCTCAGGAGATGTCCAGGCAAGAGGTTCTGGGTAGTTGGGGTGCGCTTCGCGCACCCCAACTACCCAATCAATTTTTGATCTTATCGGTTGCACTGAATTAGCGCTTAATACAGAAAAGCTGATTTTAGCTAAAACGTTCTACTGGGTGTTGACTATACTTCTACAGGAACTTCGCCGTTCAATATTTTCTCAGCATTTGTGATGTTTAACAGTGTTGTTTCTGCGATGTTGATCAATGCATCCTCTGTAAAGAATGCCTGATGTCCTGTCACAATGACATTCGGAAACATCAGTAACCGTTCAAATACATCATCCTGGATGATTTCACAGGAAAGGTCTTCAAAAAATAAATTGGCTTCTTGCTCATATACATCCATACCCAATGCCCCAATTTGGCGAGACTTTAGCCCTTCAATCACAGCTTCAGTATCGACTAATGCCCCTCGACTAGTGTTGATGAGGATAACGCCAGGCTTGATTTGGGCGATCGCCTCTTCAGAAATCAAGTGGCGCGTTTCTGGGGTCAGCGGGCAATGCAGCGAGATCACATCTGCGGTTTTAAATAGCTCAGGTAACTGCACATACTGCCCGCCCAAATCCTCAAATTTGGTTTGAGGATACATGTCGTACCCTAAGATTCGACAGCCAAATCCGCGCATAATCTCTGCAAAAATCAATCCAATCTTACCCGTTCCTATAACGCCAACTGTGCGACCATGTAGATCAAAGCCTGCTAATCCATCGAGGGTAAAGTTACCTTCACGAACGCGATTATAGGCTTTGTGAATTTTGCGATTGAGGGTTAATAGCAATCCCACTGCAAACTCAGCCACCGCATAGGGAGAGTAGGCTGGCACACGCACGATGCTGATGCCCAGTTCGGCTGCCTTCTGCAAGTCCACATTGTTGAAGCCAGCACAGCGTAAGGCAATCAATTTAGTGCCATTGGCAGCCAAAGTTTCTAGAGTTCTGGCATCAGCTACATCATTAACAAACAAGCAAATTGCCGAAAATCCGGCTGCGAGGGTAGCAGTATCTTGTCCCAACAAGGGTTTGAGATAGACGAGTTCATGCCCATGTTGAGCATTTGCAGCATCCATGTGTCGGCAATCGTAGGGTTTGGTACTAAAAACAGCAACTCTCATAGTTCAGTCCTGCTCAGTGACATTTCTGGTACAGAATTTCTGATGGAAGCATTTTTGTGAAGATATGGCGATATGGGGATGACAATGCCATATCCCCATATCGCTCAACTTGAGCTCATATTAATCAGGCTCAAGCCTACTAGCCTGGCCACATCCAGTTTGCTACTTCAGGTTTATCAATACCGTGCTCATACGCATAGTTGCGACACTCAATTTGCAGGTTCTTAAACTTCTCTTTAGCATGAGCACCTGCTACTTTGAGTTTAGGAATCCGATCGATCGCATCCATTGCCAAACTAAAGCGATCGATATTGTTGTTAATCGCTAGCTCCAGAGGCGTATTGATGTTGCCCTTTTCTTTGTAGCCCCGCACATGCATGTTGTCATGGTTGGTGCGGCGGTAAGCCAAGCGGTGAATCAACCAGGGATAGCCGTGGAAGTTGAAGATAACAGGTTTATCGGTGGTGAACAGGCTGTCGAAGTCTTTATCTGATAATCCGTGCGGATGCTCAGTATCGGGCTGAAGCTTCAACAGGTCTACCACATTGATAAAGCGAATCTTCAGATCGGGAAACGCTTCTCGCAATAACGCAGTTGCTGCCAGTGCTTCCTGAGTGGGAATGTCTCCTGCTGTGGCAAACACCACGTCGGGTTCAACTCCCTGATCGGTGCTGGCCCAATCCCAGATGCCGATACCCTTGGTACAGTGCTTAATGGCTTCATCCATACTCAAGAACTGTACATGCATTTGCTTATCGCAGACAATCACGTTGACGTAGTTCTTACTCCGCAAACAATGATCGGCGACTGATAACAAAGAGTTGACATCGGGTGGCAAATAGATCCGCGTCACATCGGGGCTTTTGTTAACCACAATATCCAAAAAACCTGGATCTTGATGGGTAAACCCGTTGTGGTCTTGCCGCCACACCGTTGAGGTAATCAGCAAATTCAGCGAAGCAATATCTGCCCTCCAGGGAATGTGATTACAGATCTCCAACCATTTGCAATGTTGGTTGATCATCGAGTCAATCACATGCACAAATGATTCATAGGTAGAGAAGAAGCCATGTCGTCCAGTCAGCAAATAGCCTTCCAGCCAACCTTCCAGCGTATGCTCACTCAACATCTCCATAACGCGACCGTCAACCGACAGTTCACCACCATCTTCGTCTTCGGGCAAATACTCTGCAATCCAGAACTTCTTGCTCACTTCGTAGATGGCATTCAGCTTGTTGGATGTGTTTTCGTCTGGACCAAATACTCGGAAATTGGTCATGTTGTTTCGCATGACATCACGTAAGAACACACCCAACGGCTTAGTATTTTCAGCCATTGTTGTCCCTGGTTTGTCAACTGGGATACCGTACTCTCGGAAATCTGGCATTAGCAGAGTTTTCCGCAATAAACCGCCATTCGCATGGGGATTGGCACTCATGCGGCGGTTACCTACAGGAGCCATATCCTTAATTTCAGCCAACAGCTTACCTGTTTTGTCGAATAGCTCCTCTGGCTTGTAACTCCGCATCCACGCTTCCAACAGATGAAAGTGCTCTGTGTTTTTGGCTACATCTGCCATGGGAACCTGGTGCGATCGCCAAAAACCCTCCACCTTATGGCCATCAATACTCGTGGGCCCCGTCCAGCCTTTCGGAGTGCGATAGACAATCATCGGCCAACGCGGCCGAGTGGCAACACCTGCACTGCGAGCCTGCTGCTGGATCTGTTTGATTTCAGCAATGCAGTGATCTAGCGTCGCTGCCATTGCCTGGTGCATCGTTTCGGGGTCAGATCCTTCCACAAAATAAGGTTTGTAGCCATAACCCATAAATAGGGCTGCCAACTCTTCATGACTGATGCGCGACAGGAGGGTAGGATTATTAATCTTGTAGCCATTCAGATGCAAAATTGGCAGCACTGCCCCGTCGCGAATTGGGTTGATAAACTTGTTGGAATGCCAAGAGGTTGCCAATGGGCCGGTTTCAGATTCACCATCTCCTGGCATGACGACTGCAATGAGATCCGGGTTATCGTAGACAGCACCGTAGGCATGAGAAATGCTGTAGCCTAGTTCGCCGCCTTCATGGATGGAGCCTGGTGTTTCAGGCGTACAGTGGCTACCAATACCGCCAGGGAAGGAAAATTGTTTGAAAAACTTCTTCATCCCTTCTGCATCTTCGCTTTTGTCAGGATAGATTTCAGAATAGGTTCCTTCCAAGTAGCAAGGAGCCAACACACCGGGCGCACCATGTCCTGGCCCTGCCA
>JAAUOQ010000018.1 GCA_012034795.1 Leptolyngbyaceae cyanobacterium CRU_2_3 | reverse complement strand
CCTCACCGAACAGGTGCTCCAGAAAACGCAAGGCAACCCATTTTTCACGAATCAGTTTCTCAAATTTCTGTATCAAGATGGACTAATTTCCTTTGATTACGACTGTGGCTACTGGCAGTGTGATATTGCTCAGGTGAGAAGTCTTGCCGTCAGCTTAAATGTGGTTGAGTTTATGGCAGGACAGTTGCAAAAACTACCAGAGCCAACTCAGGCTGTGCTTCAACTAGCCGCCTGCATTGGTAATCAGTTTGATTTAGCCATCTTGGCGATCGCCTATGGCAAATCCTCAGCCGAGACTGCCGTTGATTTGTGGGGAGCATTGCAAGAAGGGCTGGTGTTGCCCACCAGCGAAATCTATCGGTTTTATCAAGGCAGTGAAAGGGTGGAGCAGTGGAGCCATGAAGACGTTGAATTCTCCGTTCCCTACAAATTCCTTCATGATCGGGTGCAGCAGGCGGCCTATTCCCTGATTCCAGCCCCCCAGAAGCAGGCAACGCACTTAAAAATTGGTCAACTTCTGTTACAAAATACGTCCCCCGCAGAACGAGACGATCGCATTTTTGAGATTGTCAACCAACTGAATATGGGAGTTGAGTTAATTTTCCAGCCAGCAGAACGACAGGAACTTGCCCAGTTGAATTTATTAGCCGGACAAAAAGCTAGGGCATCCACTGCCTACGAGTCTGCGACTGAGTATCTGGAAGTGGGGATGACTCTGTTACCCGCAGAAAGTTGGCAGCAACACTATTCCCTCACCCTGGGACTGTATGAAACCGCAGCAGAGGTTGCTTACCTGAATGGCCGGTTTGAGAAGATGGAGAAATTAGCCGATACAGTCCTCCTGCAATCTCCACGCCTGCTAGACAAAATTAAGACCTATGAGGTCAAAATTCAGGCTTATGCCTCTCAAAATAAACCGCTGGAATCTGTCTTAACGGCTCTGCAAATTTTTCAGTTTCTGGGGGTCAGATTTTCTCAAAAGCCAGGTTCTCTCAAAATCTTGCAGACATTGATTGGCACTAAGCTCACCTTGCTGGGGAAACGTATTGAGACTTTAAGCGATCTGCCAGAAATGACTGAACCAGAGCAGTTAGCTATTCTCCGCATCATCCGCAGTGTAGGTTCTCCTGCTTATAATGCCACGCCGGAACTGATGCCTTTATTGGCATTTAAAGCGGTCAATCTATCCCTGCAATACGGCAATACGGCTGAGTCTGCCTATGGATATGCGAGTTACGGCGTCATTCTCTGTGGGGTGTTGGAAGATATTGAGCAAGGCTACCAATTTGGCAAGCTGGCTCTAGCTGTTTTAGAGCGGTTTAATGCGAAGGCAATTCAAGCCAAAACGATCTTTGTGGTGACTAATTTCATCAATCACTGGAAACAGCCTGTGACTGATGGATTGAAGCTGCTGCTGAATGCCTATCAAGTTGGACTAGAAACAGGGGATGTCGAGTTTGCCGCTTATTCGGCCTACATTTACTGCTACCACTCTTACTTTTTAGGGCGAGATCTAAGTGAATTGGAGCCAGAGATGGTGGCATATCGCCACGTCATTGCCCAACTCAGCCAAGAAGTGACCCTCAATTTGCTGGATCTCTACCGGCAGGCAGTCTTGAACTTAATGGGGCGATCGCCCGATCCCTGTCGTTTGGTTGGTGCAGGTTACGACGAAGTGATCCGGTTGCAGCAAGCTCTAGACGCAAATCACAAAACCGCTATATTTGATATCTATTTCCAAAAACTCATCCTCAACTATTTGTTTGAACGATATGCTGAAGCTGCTGAAAATGCTGCACTGGCAGCAGTTTATATCGATGGCGCACGCGCCTCTTTATCCATTCCTCTCTTCTATTTCTATGATTCGCTGATTCGGTTGGCCCACTGTAGCAACCTACCTCAATCGGAGCAAAAATCCTCCTGCGACAGGTTGCCCAAAACCAGAGCAAGCTGAAGCGATGGGCGCATCATGCCCCGATGAATCATTTGCACAAATTTTATTTGGTAGAAGCAGAACGCGCTCGCACTCTGGGGCAATATCTGAAGGCGATCGATGACTACGAACAGGCGATCGCTAACGCCAAAGCACAGGGCTACCTGAATGAAGCTGCCCTCGCCTACGAACTCGCTGCTAAGTTTTATCTGGCATGGGGTAAAGAAACGATCGCCCAAACCTATATGACTCAGGCTTACTACGCCTATGCCCGTTGGGGCGCTCAAGCAAAAGTTGAGGATCTGCAAACTCGGTATGCTAGCTTGCTGACTGCTGTCTTGACTGAACCTAGCCACCCAACGCTTGAGGGCGATCGCCTGGTGCCAGAACCTGTCAACCTGAATGTGTCTAATACTACAGCCAGTCCCCAGAGCTTAGATTTGGCAACCGTTGTGAAAGCCTCCCAAGCGCTCTCACGAGAAATCCATCTCAACCCACTTTTGACGGCCTTGATGCAAGTTTTGGCTGAAAACATGGGGGCAGAGAAAGGGATTTTCATTCTCCTAGAAGAAGAGGAACAGGTGATTGCAGCCCGATATCCAACGAATCAAAATAATAATCAGTATCAAGACTCGGAAAAGACAGGAGAAGGATCGCAGACCTCCCTACAGAACACGCAAGATTTTCCCATCACACTAACCCATTATGTGATCCACACTCACGAGATTCTAGTAATTAATGATGCCACTGCTGATACCACCTTTGCGGCAGATGTTTATATCATTGAGCAACAGCCCAAATCAGTGCTATGTGCGCCCATTGTCAACCAAGGTCAGTTAATTGGTATCCTTTATCTAGAAAATAATTTAACGCCTGGCGTGTTTAATGGCGATCGCTTAACAGTCCTCAACATCCTCATGACTCAAGCCGCAATTTCCCTGGAAAATGCTCGCCTTTATCAACGCATTGAGGGGTACTCCCGTAACCTGGAACTGGAGGTAAACGAGAGAACTCAAGCATTGCGGCAACTTACCCAAGAATTGCAGCAGGAAGTGAGCGATCGTCAAGCGGCTCTGCGCGATCGCGTCTCCGCAGAAATAGCTTTGCGCCAGTCAGAAGAAAAATTCTCTACGGCATTCCAATTTAGCCCTAATCCGATCGTGATTAGCGTGCTGGAAGATGGATTGATTATTGAGGTGAATGACAGTTTCTGCCAAGCTGCTGGTTATCTGCGGGAGGAATTAATTGGAAAAACCACCTTTGAAATGAATCTCTGGGTCAATCCTGACGATCGCAATAGGCTAAAACAAATATTGGAGCAGCAGGGCGTTGCTCGCGATCAAGAATTTGAATTTTGCACCCAATCTGGTCAAATCCGGACAGTGCTATTATCGACGGAGGTGATTCGTTTAGACGATACTCTATGCCTGCTGAGTGTCATCAACGATATTACAGAGCGCAAACAGACAGAAGCGGCTCTCCGACAGGCCAAAGAAGCTGCGGAAGCTGCCAGTCGCACTAAAAGTGAGTTCTTATCTAAAATGAGCCATGAACTGCGGACTCCCCTCAACGCGATTCTTGGCTTTGCCCAGTTGATGAGTAATGATCCCTCGTTAAGTGCTGAGCATCTGTCTGATCTAGAAATTATTAATCGCAGTGGAGAGCATCTGTTGAAGTTAATCAACAATGTTCTAGAAATGTCTAAGATTGAATCCGGTAAAACCACCCTCGACGAAAGAAACTTTGATTTATACCAGTCACTCGACCATCTTCGAGACATGTTACACCTTGAAGCTGCCTCTAAGAATATCCAATTCATCCTTGAGAGAGATGCTAATGTCCCCCAAAAGATTAGAGCAGACGAAGGTAAATTGCGGCAAATTCTGCTCAATCTTTTGGGTAATGCCATTAAGTTTACGGATCAAGGTAGCATCACCCTTCGGGTTAGAGCCGAGCCAGAACCGAGCGTAATAGATGAATACGGCAAATTAGCAGCGGTCATGGTACAGGTCTTATGCTTTGAGGTCGAAGATACAGGATCGGGTATCGCACCTGATGAAATTGAGCATTTATTTGATCCATTTACCCAAGGTAAAATGGGTCAGCAATTTCAAGAAGGCACAGGACTAGGCTTGGCGATTACCCGTCAGTTCGTCAGCCTGATGGGAGGTACGCTCACGGCCAGCAATAGTCCCCATCAGGGAGCCATATTTAGGTTTGATATCCGGGTTAAACCCCCTGCCAATGGGGTACAATTGCCTCAACAGAGCCGTAAAGTGAGCAGGCTCGCACCCGATCAACCGTCCTATCGCATTTTGATCGTGGAAGATGATAAAGTCAGCCGCTTCCTGATGGTCAAGTTGCTACAATCCGCAGGTTTCCAGATTCGGGAGGCGCTCAATGGTCAAGACGCGATAGCCATTTGGCAAACTTGGCATCCTCACTTCATCTGGATGGATATGCAAATGCCAGTAATGGATGGATATGAAGCAACCCGCCAAATTAGGCAGATGGAGGCAGAAGACCGAGAGAGGCAGAAATCTGCTTGGCAACCATCTTCAAGTTCGATCATTGTTGCTTTGACGGCTAGCGCCTTTGAAGGAAGTCGGACAATCATGTTGTCAGTAGGTTGCGATGATTTTGTCAGCAAGCCCTTTCAGCAAGAAACGATCTTTAAGAAGATTGCTCAATACTTAGGAGTGGTTTATATTTATGCCGATCTAGGTTAGATATATCCTCCATTGCCTTCACCATCAGCTTCAGTCGATCGCAAATGGTTTTTGGGGCGCGTGACGCGCACCCCAAAACCTATCAATCCTGGTTTTCTGCCCGCTGCGCGATTAGACAACCAGGATTTTGAAAGAATTATTTAGAGCTTTAATTTCTGAACTCATCCTCTTAAACTAAATGCAAAAGATTTGCACTCTACCACATTAGTATAAATTGTGGAGCGTCCATTTGGCGTAAAAACCATCCCATCAATCAAGGTATGCTAATTTACTGCGGAAATCGAGGAGTTTTAGGGAAATTCCGTTGATCTGTCCTCAATTCCTATGATTAAGATTCTTGCTTAATATATTCAAAAACTACTCAGTGGTTGTGTTATCTAATAGGATAGATTATCATTAGCTGCTAAAGAATTAGAAGCATGCACTCTACTTATGCGTAAAATGACTCGTCGCACCTTTATGGGTGCTGGTGCTGCCGCCACAACAATCGCTATAGGAACTTGGGGACGAAACGCTCGTGCTCAAACCGCCGATCGGGTGGTCAACCTTTACTCAGCTCGCCACTATGATTCAGATAGTGCAATTTATCAAGCCTTTACTGACACAACCGGCATTCGGGTCAACTTAATCGAAGCTGATGCCGATCCCTTGATTGAACGGATTAAAAGTGAAGGAGCCAACAGTCCCGCAGATGTACTGCTGACTGTTGATGCAGGCCGGCTATGGCGAGCAGAACAGGCAGGTTTATTTCAGCCTGCTAGCTCAGAAATCCTTAAATCAGCGATTCCCGTAAGTTTGCGTCATCCCAGTGATCTGTGGTTCGGTTTTTCAAAACGGGCGCGGGTGATTATGTATGACAAAACCAAGGTGAATGCGTCTGATCTTTCTACCTACGAAAATTTGGCAGATTCGCAATGGCGCGGTCAAGTTTTGGTGCGATCGTCTACTAATATTTACAATCAGTCCCTGACAGGTGCCATTTTGGCAGCAAATGGGGCCCAAACGACTGAAGAGTGGGCACGAGGGCTAGTGTCAAACTTTGCCCGTCCTCCAGAAGGTAACGATACCGGTCAAATTCAAGCTTGTGCGGCTGGTGTTGCGCCTTTAGCCATTACTAACACTTATTATCTGCTGCGAATGCTGGCTTCTGATAAGCCTGAAGAAAGGGCGATCGCAGAGAAAATTGGTATATTCTTTCCCAATCAGCGCGATCGTGGCACTCATGTCAACATCAGCGGTGGCGGCCTCGTTAAAACCGCTCCCAACAAAGGAAATGCCATTCAATTTCTAGAGTTTTTGGCAAGCCCCAGTGCTCAAGAAATTTTTGCCAAAAGCAATTACGAGTATCCGGTCGTTGCAGGCAGTCCCGTCGATCCAACGTTGGCAAGCTATGGGGTATTTAAGGAAGATTCGCTGAACGCGTCGGTATTTGGGCGCAATGGCGAAGAGGCACTGCGGATTATGGATCGAGCAGGTTGGAAATAACGCTCAGTTCCAGCCATTGTGGTTCCAGGACAGAATAGTTCCAGGACGGAGGTTTTCGAGCGATGTTTGGATACAACATCGCTCATTGCCCTATACTGCCATCAGGCATTAAGGCACCTTTGAGTTTGGCTCCTTTCAACTCAGTTTGTTCTAGCTTCACAGCGCTCAAATCTGCATTGGTTAGGTCTGCATTGGTCAAATCTGCCCCCGTTAAATCTGCACCGCGTAAATAAGCATTTTGCAGATTAGCATTTTGCAAATTGGCTTCGCTGAGGTTGGCCATCCCCAAGCTTGCTTTACTTAAATTGGCTCCGCTGAGGTTGGACTGACTCAGGTTAACGCTATCTAATAAGGCGCTGGCTAAGTTCACTTTAGTGAGGTTGGCATTGCTCAAGTCTGAACCATTTAACACGGCTTGTTGCAAATCTACTTGATTGAAATCACTACCTTTGAGGTCGCACTTCAAACATTTTTTGTTTGCAAACCTGTTGACGAGGTTCTGGTTTGGCACAACCCATGAGCGTCACCAGCATGAAGCTCAGTATCGCTATTATTACTTTCATCTCGCTCACTCCTTTACTTCCTTTACCTGTGTCTGGGCAATCTGCCGACTCAACAGTATCACAGGAATAATCCCTACAGCGACGATGGCTAACGCAGGTGCTGCTGCTTCCGCTAAACGCTCATCTGCTGCTAAACGGTAAACTTCTACTGCCAGCGTATCAAAGTTGAAGGGGCGAACGATTAACGTGGCAGGTAACTCCTTCATCACATCGACAAAGACTAAAATTGCAGCGGTGACTAATCCGCTACTCATCAAAGGTGCGTGAATTCGCAATAGGGTTTGAGTAGAGCCACAGCCTAGCGATCGCGCAGCATTATCTAAATTGGGTTTAATCCGATTCAGGCTAGATTCTACCGTGTTATAAGACACTGCCAGAAACCGCACTAAATAAGCAAACACAAGGGCCATAATCGTGCCGCTGAATAACAAACCCGTTGAAATACCAAAGGTCGCACGCATTCCAGAATCAATGGCATTATCGATTGTGCCGATGGGAAACAGTACTCCAACAGCAATCACAGCACCTGGAACGGCGTAGCCTACTGATGCTGTGCTGACAGCAATTTGTGTTGCCCCATTAGGTTGCAACCGTAAACCATACGCCATGATTAACCCAATCAATACAGCGATTGCTGCTGTCACGGCTGCCAGGATGAGACTATGTTGAGAGAGTTCCCAAAAGCGTTGACTGAAATTATGGGTGATATCAACAACCGCCATAGATAGCAATCGCCCACCAGGGATCAAAAAACCCAAAGCGATGGGTATTAGGCAGCCCAACCCAGCAGCGATTGCGTGCCATCCTTGCAACATAAACCGCGACGTTCTCTGATGGCGACCTGTTTGATAATATCGGGTTTGCTGCCGTGACCAACGCTCCAACGCCATTAGCAGCAAAACAAAGATGAGGAGGGTTGCTGATAGTTGGGCCGCCGCCACACGCTGACCATCCCAAACCAAGTGCGGTAAATGCCAACACTAAAGGTATTAACTGCAAAATACTGCACTGTGCCAAAGTCATTGAGGGTTTCCATTCCCACCAGTGCCAGGCCTGCCACAATTGCAGGTCTGGCTAAGGGCAAAGCCACGCGAGTAAAGCTTTTCCAAGGACTACACCCCAAACTGCGACTGGCTTCTAGGGTGCAGACAGATTGCTCTAAAAATGCGACTCGTGTTAAGAGATAGACGTAGGGATAAAGCACTAAGCTCATGATAGCGATCGCTCCCTCTAAAGAGCGAATAGCTGGAAACCAATAGTCCGTCACACTGGTCCAGCCAAACAGGTCTCGCAAAATTGACTGAACAGGCCCGTAAAACTCCAGCATCTCGGTGTACACATACGCCAACACATAGGCGGGAGCGGCAAGTGGCAGCAGCAGCCCCCACTCGAACCAGCGCCGTCCTGGAAATTGACACATTGTCACTAGCCATGCAGTGCCTACGCCAATCACAGCAGTGCATCCCCCTACGCCTATCATGAGCAGGACAGAACTAATGACATAGTTAGGCAATACTGTGGTGAGTAAATGCTCCCAAATGGCTTTAGAATCGGTGAAGACACTACTCAGTACAACTAAGATGGGGGTGAGGATCAGTAGGGCGATCGCGATGACAACAAAAGTCCAGCGAGTCCAAGCAGCCTGATGTAAGGGGCGAAATGCGTTTCGGTTCATGGGGCATACAGACAATAAATGAGCGAATGATTTAGATTCTTAATAAGAAGAACTTGCAGCAACTCTTTACACTATATAAGGTACGTCTGCGTGAGATAGGTCTGTAACTTAGATTTTCATGATTTCCATGCCTTATCCTCCCATTCTTCGCTTGCACCAAGTTACATGCCAATTCTCTCGCCACACCCAACCTGCTGTTTGTGCCATTTCTTTGTCACTCCAACCTGGTGATTTGCTGGCATTACTGGGACCCTCTGGATGTGGCAAAACAACTCTGTTGCGTCTCATTGCCGGATTTGAACCACTCCAGGACGGTACAGTAGAAATTGCTGAGCAGCGAGTCTCAGGAGAGGGAGCATGGGTACCTCCTGAGCAGCGAGGTGTGGGAATGGTGTTTCAAGACTATGCTTTGTTTCCTCACTTGACAGTGCGGCAAAATATTGAGTTTGGGTTAAGCGATCGCTGAATCGATTTGAACGGTTCAAGATATTCTGGCAATCGTGCGGCTAGAAGGGATGGAAAACCGTTATCCTCATCAGCTTTCAGGCGGACAACAGCAACGGGTGGCACTCGCTCGGGCCTTAGCACCTGGTTCTTCACTAATTTTGCTGGATGAACCCTTGAGTAATCTTGATGCACAAGTGCGATTGCGCCTCCGACAAGAACTTCGCACGATTCTCAAAGCGGCTGGCGCATCAGCAATTTTCGTCACCCATGATCAGGAAGAAGCGTTGTCTATTGCCGACCAAGTTGCTGTTATGTCTCAGGGCTGTCTTGAACAAATTGGTACACCCGAACAAATTTACCAATCTCCAGCCTCCCGCTTTGTGGCTCAGTTTGTCACTCAAGCCAACCTCATTCCCGCACAGCGCCGAGGCTCAGTTTGGCAAACAGACTTGGGGGTGATTCCAGTCACCAAGACTGACCGCGAAGCAAATCATGCAGACTCAGTAGACTTAATGGTGCGGCAAGAAGACCTCACGCTTGTGGCTGATCACACTAGCCCCATTGTGATTGGCGATCCGCATTCTAGGTCGTGAGTATTCTTATGTGCTGCATCTGCCCAGTGGACAGTGGGTGATTGCTCGAACGCCTGTCAGCACTGACTTGGCTGTCAATACATCTGTACAGGTGGCGATCGCTGCTGAAAAGCTCCAGTTCTACCCTGTTCGCTAACTTTAATCTGCTCTCAAATCCAAAATCGTTAATTCCCCATGTCTACACTTTTCGATTTACTTGCCAAAGGTGGTTTAACCATGGTTCCTATAGTCGGGTTTTCCATTGCTACGGTATCCTGCGCCCTTGAGCGAAGCTGGTTTTGGTATCGGCTATTGAGTCGGGAAAATCGTGTTGTTCATCAGGTGCTAGAAGCTGCACAAGTTGACCTGACCCAAGCTCGGTCAATCGCGCAACAGTCCGCAGATTTGCCGATTGGTCGATTTTTATTAGCGCCACTGCAACTGAATCAGCCTACTCCTGAAACCTTTCGTTTAGCGATGGAAGGGTCCTTAGATGATGAATTCGTACATATGCAAAAAGGTGACAAGCTTTTAGAAACTGTGATTGCAGTTTCACCCCTGCTAGGATTGCTGGGGACTGTGACTGGGCTGATCCTAACCTTTGGTAATCTCAACATTGGCAGTAGCGGTGATTCTGAGCAAACTACTGCCGCTGCCGCAGGTATTGGTGAAGCACTGATTACCACCGCAGGCGGCATGGTTGTAGCGATTATGGCGCTGTTGATTTTTCGGGTATTAGTTGTTCTACAATCTCAACAGATGAACTACTTCACTAAAGTGGGAACACAATTGGAGTTAATTTATCGCCAGCAGTGGTACGAACCTGCCCAACGTATGAACGCAATGGTTGAGGGAAAATAACCGACAATAAAAAATCTGAAAGCCGTAGGGAGAAGCAGATTGTATTAGCAATGGGTCAAGCCGGTGAATTATTGAGGCAATGTGTTCCACAACACTATCATAGTTCCAGACCGATTATCAGGCTGATTGCCAGCGGGTACAATGTTCACATATCCCGTGAAACCCTTCTGGACAACTTCGTACATTTCCCCTCCACCATAGCTACCGATGGACACGAAAGAAAATTGATAATCTTTTAGAGTAGTAATCAGCCTACTCGTCAATTGGTCAGGCATAACATCAGGAACTAAGCGGATTTGGTTGATTTCCGGTCGAAGACGTTCTCCAGCTAAAAACAGGGTTGGATAAGGAATTTGGGAGGCAGTAGCTGCTCCTCCTAGTTGATTGAGTAACGCTACTAAATTTGCCTGGACTATTTCAACTTCTTGCAAATCGCTGAGAGTAATTGGCTCAGGAGAGAGCAAATAAACCGTTGCTCCTACGTCTGATGACAAAACATTCAAGTAGCGCGTCGCACCATCTTGAGCAACAAGCTGATAAATTTTTTGTCCTGTATCTTCTAAATCACTGCGTGCAGTTACCTTGTAACCTTGAGATACCATCTGCTGCTCCAAGGTTTGTGCTGCATTACGAAAGGGTGTGCCATCTCCAATTTGCCGACAGGTATTTGAGCCAAAACATCCTATCTGTGATCCTGCTAAATCCGGAAAATCAGCAAAAGGGATTCGTAGATTGGTAACGGGCGGAGTATCTGAATCTGGAATAGGCGATGGAAAGGATTTAGCTTGCAGAGTAGGCGATTCTCTGACAATTGGCAGTGCAGAGGGAGGCTGATCGGGGTTGGGTTTAGCAGTCAGAGGCAATTGTTGCTCTGGTGGAGCAATAGGTGAAGAGGGAGGAGACCAGGGGGTAGGTGAAACAGGCTTCGGCAATGGCGAGGTCGGTAAGCGAGTAAGCGGGGTGATTATTTCAGCATTAGGTTGTATAACTTCGTCTTTTTTAGAAGGGGTGGGCAGGGCAGTAAAGAGCAGTAACCCGTGCAGCACAAGTGACAGAAATAGTGCGGGGTGGGCAAACCAGCGCAGTGTTACAGCTAAATTCCTGAAAGATTGATCGATTTGATACACAACGGTTAGCCAATGCCAAACCAGGAGGGGTCAAATTGAATGTTGATAAACGGTGTTTTGAAGTAGTTACTCTTCTCATCTTACATCTATTTATTAGAAATTTATCTCATTTGGGCTATGGAGAATTGGGAGAAATACTTACTGTTCTGACACGTAGAACTCCACGATTGCCTGATCACACCTGATCACACCTGATCACAATGGAGGATCGGCGGTGCATTGATCGCTTGAATTCTGATACCTTCATGAGGGTAAGAACATGGGTATCCCCCGCTGTTTATAGGACTGCAAGCCCATTTCACAGCGAACGAATCGCACCCCGTCTAAGAGCTAAATTAAATGTCCAAGCATAATAGGGACAAATCAAGCAATTACATTGACCACTGCCGATCGTCACAGGTGCAGCCTGATGCGTACAAACATTATGAAATGCACGTAGCACTCCATTTCTATCCATGACAAGCCGATGCGGCCGTACTGAACCTCAACTTTGAGCGAGAAAATTTTGGGCATCGTGCCTTGATCCATGCTCACATTTGCCAGGATGGGAAACTGCACGGCATCTTACAGCCCTGTATTTTTGGACATCCCAGAGCTTGGAGTGCAGATGATCGCGCGATCGTTACTCAAGTGATCGAGAAAGTTCCCCCTTTGTCATCAAGTATGGAGAAACAGCTACAGAGTCAATCGCTGATCTCTAATTTTGCTCCCACCCAGGCTCTCGCTGCTCGATCGGAACATAAGTGACTTGATGTTCGCCTCCATAAATCTGAGTGGGACGGAAAATCCGATTGGTGTCTAGCTGTTCTTTCCAATGAGCTAGCCATCCAGCCATACGGGCGATCGCAAAAATAGGTGTGAACAGATCTTTGGGAATACCAAGTCGCCGATATACTAAACCTGAGTAAAAGTCAACATTGGCATGAATTCCTCGATTGCCTAGCTTCTCTTCAACTACTTTCTCCAACTCCAGGGCAATATCGTAATACGGATCATAGCCCCGCTCTGCAAATAGCTGTTCTGCTAAATTCTGCAAGATGGCGGTTCGAGGATCTTTAACTTTATAAACCCGATGACCAAAACCGGCAATCTTTTCTCGTTGCTCAACGCATTTGTCCACATAGGGACGAACATTTTCCACCGAGCCGATCGTTTCCAGCAGGTCTAGGGAGTCTTCAGCCGCTCCCCCATGTAAAGGCCCTGCCAGCGTACCCACTGCCGAGGCAATCACCCCGTAGGGATCAGTCAGCGTAGAAGCCGTCACCCGTGCTGAAAATGTGGAAGTGCTCATGGTGTGCTCGGCATGTAGAATCAGGCAACGGTCAAAAATTTGAGCCGCCAAGGGGCTAGGTTCCTGCTCCGTCAACATATGGAGAAAATTAGCTGCATAGTTGAGACGATCATTCGGCATAATCGGCTCATTGCCGTGGCGAATCAGTTCAAAGGCAGCCACCATTGTCGGAATTTTAGCCAACAGCCGCACTACAGCCCGCCGAATATAGTCAGGGTTTTCTAAAGCGCGTCGGGAATGGAATAACCCCAAGGCCGCAGCGCAGGTTTGCAAGGCATCCATGGGATGTCCTTTTTCGGGGAAGCATTTCATCATGTCCCGAATTCGATACTTCAGCCGTCGATGATGGCGGATTTCTTGCTCAAAGGCATCTAGTTCTTCTTGAGCGGGCAAGTGTCCCCAGATTAACAGATAAGCCGTTTCAATGAAGGTACTCTTTTGCACCAGTTCTTCAATCGGAATGCCACGATATTCCAGTAGCCCACGTTGTCCATCTACGTAGCTAATGCTGGATTGAGCTGCCGGAACATTACTTAATCCGGGAACGTATTCACATTGATACGAACTATCAGCCATAGCAGCATTCCTCTTCGTTAACCGATTCTTTTATTCATTATCTATCTTTCAGGTTGATCTAGGGTAGCTGTGCTTTAAGAAAATTGGAGATATAACTGGAGATACTAACTAGAGATTATGCTAGTTACATTAGCATCAGCAACTTCAGTAGCTCAGCGGTGATTGGAAAACCTGTCCGTTGTTCAAAGTGCAAAAACATTGGACTGGGATTGGCTTCCAGAAATACATACTCGCCGGTTGACTGTAAGCGCCAGTCGATCGCTGTCCACTCCAGCATTAAGGCTTTGGCGATCGCCAAGCACTGCTGCCGGATCGCTTCGGGCAGCGCTACGGGAATTAGCTCCGCTCCTTCGTCTTCGCGAAAATCCACCGATTGGCTACGAATTTCAGCCGAATAGACAGCATTTCCAATCACATAACTGCGAATATTTGTGCCTGGAATATATGCTTGCAGGGTGACAGGAGAAAGCTTCAGTGCTAAATGCAACCGTTGAGGTTCAAGATGGGCTTCAGTGACAAATTGAGTATGAGCACCCCCATAAACAGGTTTAAAGATTACCTTTGCCTGAGTTTGACAAAATTGACTGACTGCTTCTGGATCGTTGCTAATCAGAGTGTCTGGAATTTTAATTCCTAACTGTTGTACCTTATTGAGTTGCAGTGGTTTTTCTTTGTGAAACTGGTAAGCTTGCCAAGAATTCACCCAGCGAGCGGGGCAAGATTGGATGAGCGATCGCAAGGTACTCATGGAGTCATTCAAAGCAATCCTCTGCTGGGTTGGATCCTCTAATAGAGGAATATGAACTCCCGAAAAACTTCGCCAAAACACACTATGAATGTTTTGTAGAGAGAGCTTATGACCTCCGGGTAAGGTGAGTGATCCAATTGGGGTGCCAGGTTGCCAGGATAGTTTTAACTGAGTTGGGAAAAGTTGAGTATCCCAATAATTAACTTCTGCGCCTGCTTGTGTTAGTGCATCTTTAAGATGAACAGCATGGGCATCTTCAGAATTACCTAGAATCAGAATATTCATCTGAATTTTGAGAATAAAATGAGTTAAAAGCCAATCGCTCTTTAAGATGATTCCTAAATTGATTCCTAAATTGATGAGGTTTCAGCGCTGTAAAAGTACTACACCTCTTGAGCTACTTCTTAACTTAAAGGGTGTCTGAATTTTTTTTAGGGAATGGAGTACGGATCATTTTTTGAAAGCCTCGCTCTACGGAGGCTTTCAAAAATGATCCGATTTTATCCAAGCGCGAAGCGCTATAACTGCTCTCTGTGATTGTCAACTTCTCAGAGAGCCTGAGTTCAGATCATGATTACAAGTAGTCCAGAGATTACAAGTAGTCCAGACCACCGCCTTCTTCACCGATCGCTAAAGTTGTATAAATTGGAGGCTTGATGGGTCTGATCGGAGGAAAAATACCCCCTTCTTCGCCTAAAGCCAGTGTTGTCGCTGCTCGTCCACCTGTAACTTTTTCAGCTTCTTCAGGAGTTAAGATTTGCTCAACCTCTAGTTGAACATTCTCTAAATCTGATAGCTCTAATTCAAAAGGATGACGCATAAAACTCTCCTAAACATTGCAATAAAATCATAGTCAATAAATGGATGAAAGAGGGGGTCTTCCCTTAACCCAAAAGACATAACTATCCAAATTATGTGCTAGCTTAACTAAGCCAAATAAGATTTATTATTCAATAGTTGATTGGATGAATTTCCTCCGATCAGCATAGAATTAAGTAAAAGCATTGATAGAAGTAGTCACGAGCTTTAATCTCCACAAAGTCTACTTTGTAAATTCAATCTGAGCACAGTACAACTCAGTGATTTTTGTCTAAAAACAACTTTTATAGCCTTGATTTAATTCATTTAATTCAGATATAAATTAAGAGTAAATATCAGATGAGCTATTCCAATATTTACATGGTTAACCTACCTGGAAAAATACTCAATGGCTAATATCAAAGTATCTAATTTAGAAACTTCTATATCCTCAATTACCTTGATTAAGGATGAAGAAGAATTTCTTGATTCTGTTTCTGGAGCTATCACCAGAGCCCTAGATGTTCGAGGTGGAGCAGCCATCAGCCAGATCCCCATTAAACCAATTACTGTCGGCATTAAACCGATTATTGTCGGCATCATTTATCAGCCTACTTTCCTCTGATCTAATAGGTCAGATGCTGTAAGATATAAAACTCATAGGGTTCCCCTGAAAATTTAAATCTTACAGCTATGCTTGACTTGCTGTACTCAACTTTGAAGGGAACCCTAAAAGTAAAGCATCGGTTCTAATTAAGGATTGATCTAATTAAGGATTTAAAGTCATGAAACATACCACCGCAGAGGAGACTGCGCCATTATGCCCAAGCGCTCAACCCGAAATGGCAGAGAGCGTTATATTTGGCGTAATCAAGGGAACGCTTGCTGAACCGCGCCTCACCCATTTGGCCAAACCGCGCCCCGTCACAGATGAACTCTTGAGGTTGGCGAGTCCTGTCAAACCCACGGAAGTTTTTCGATTTGCAGCACCTTGTGCAAATAATAGTTGCCAGCACTTTGATGGCTCAAACTGCCGCTTGGCAAAGCGAATTGTGGATCTCCTGCCTGCGGTAGAAACAATCTTGCCTCCCTGCCAGATCCGTTCTAGCTGTCGTTGGTGGCAGCAGGAGGGAAAAACTGCCTGTCTGCGTTGTCCTCAAATTGTGACGGAAACTTATAATCCATCGGAGCCGCTAAATCAGGCAGCAGATCCTCAGAGTCGTTAGCAGCAATCTTTGTAGGGATTGGGACTGCCGAATCCCTACGGGCAATTCATGCGTCCCAATTTCTTGTGAAAGTGGAACAAATTATCTAGCGGCTTCAGATACCTGACGATCGCTACTTGCCAATTCTTGTAGCCAGGTTTCAAAAAAGAGTTCCACAACGGTATCTCTGACAGTTGCGTTAAATTCAATGGGAAACCATTTTCGATTTTCAGAATATGTTGCCCAAAGCGGGTTTGGACAGGCCCGATGATTTCGCCTGCGGGTGATTCGGCGATCGCTTGCACGATTTCCGGCATTAATTCCGACAGAAAGTGAATGCCCATGAAGCCGCCACCTTCCCTGGATTGCTTTCCTTTGGAATGCTCTAGTGCCAAACCACAGAACGAGGCATTTTCCTCTCGCAATAAACGGGCAATTTTCAGAGCTTCTGAAAATTCAGTCACTAGAATTTGCGATAAAGCGACCCGTTTAAAGCTGTCGCGGTTACTAATGTAGTGATTATCAGCTACATCACCGAAAAGCTGCTCTTTTAACTTCTTCGTCAGCAATTCGACCTTGATGCCTTGTGACCACTCTTCGGCGTTAATCTGTTGCTGGTCTAGCCATTTCAGGGTTGCCGCAGCACCCGTCAGCTTATGCTCTAACCGAAAAGCGTCACCCCCCGCCTGCCATTCTTCATCGGAAATTGTAATATTCAGCTTCTCGCAAATGGCAAGAATCAAGTGTTCTCGTTCGGCTAACCTGGCAATATGGGCAATTTTGCGAGAACACCGCAGGTAAGCGAGAATATCTGCATCAGTTGCAGCATGAACCTCTGATAGTCCTAACGTTTGTTCAGGCAGCAAGTCCGCAGCTTTGTCTAAGTTTTTCCATCGTTCTGTTGTTTTCAAAAGTAAGAGGGTGAAAGCGAGACAAGATCGCTAAATTTTAGGTTAAGTCCGATAGATCAGTTTCTCATGGGGAATCGCTTGAGAATCAAGGCGATGGCGATGCAAATCGCCATAAATATTGAGGTAGTCCAGTTCAGAGGGCGTCAATTTGCCTTGCTGAATACCGGCGATCGCCGCATCAATTTCTGCTCGTTGCCGCAACCCCATCAAGCAAACATCGACACAGTTTTGTGTCAAAGAGTAGCGATAGAGATCTGGAACTGTCGGTTGCCAACATCCAGCAGGTAGACCCTCTGGAGCGTCCCAGAGGGCTCCTGTGTGAGAGCCAGCAGATTTAAAGGTGACGATACCGGGTCGTTGTGGGTTTGCGGGCTTGAGCGGCTGAAAAATTTGAGTTTGAGCCGTGCGATGTGCCACATTGTGCCTCACCATGGCTACGTCTAATAGTGAACTGTTCAGCCACTGTTGAGCCAAATTCAGGTCATGAAAAGAAGCACCCACATAGCGCACAGCCCCCATTTTCTTCAACCGCTCTGATGTGCCAGCAACTCTTTCCACCATTCGCTGATAAACAGAACTAGGACCCCGCAGATCTGCGGAAAGCTGCAAGCAGTCATGCAATGCAGTTCCATCATTGGAGCCAATCCAACCCCAAAATAGCACGTCAATATAGTCAATTCCCAACTCATGAAACTGGTCAAATAGCACAGAGGCAGCCACTTCTGGACTCTTGATATAGGTCACAGTTGCCAAAACAACTTGCTCTCGAACAGACGAGCCGCGCCCACATAACTGACGCAAGGCTCCAGACATATTTTGGTAGAGAAAGTGATGCAGATCGCTAGAGTAAAAAAGTAATTAATTCCCTGATCAAAGGCATAGAGGGTATCCTCACTGGAGATCCCCCCTCCGCCTCCCAAACCCAAGCAACTGACTGTCAAATCCGTTCGACCCAGTTTGCGATAGAAAGGTAAATCAGAGGCTGAAACAGTCGGATAGGTAAGGTGAGTCTCTGCTACCGTTGTGGCAGGAACTAGATCAGCGACGGGAGCTAGATCGGCAATTAGCATAAGTCCAATGGGGTATAAATATCCTCTGATTTAGCGTTCAGATAGGGACGCTGCAAGTCAATTCCTAGCAAGGAGAAGTGTTGACGAATGGATACCATTCGTCCTTCTGAAGAGTTATCGCCTTTCTGCCAGGCATCCAGCAACCCGTTGGTGACAATTCTGGCAGCGGTTACATGCCAAAACTCTCCTGAACCGTAAATTCTGGTCGGGTTCTTCTGCCAATGCTAATCCTGGGGCCAGTAATTTAGTGAACAGGGGTATGTCAGATTGAAAGTGTGACTGATTCTCGGCATAAACCGCTTGAATGATCGGGTGAATTGCCGCGTAATCCATCTTGTCAAAGTAGAGAACGCCCGCATCATAGCGCCCATAGTCGGCAGGATTGTACAGCACCTTAAAGGTGAAAGGAACGCCAGTGGCGTTGAGCCTGCCTGTTAGACTGGACATGAGGGCAACGGCTCCTTCAGCCGTTAAGTTGAAGTAAATCCTCACCAGTGCAGCATAGTTTTCGGGATCGCGAGGTCCCGTTCCTGCGTTGCTCACAGCCTGATAAAAACCGTTTTGCAGTAAATTGCGAGGCATTCGAATCGAGACTACATCTCCGATCGCCACCGATTGCTCAGGGTGTTCTAAATGCGATCGCATCAATATACAGAGTCAGTCCTTCTTTAGTCACTGCAAAGTTTCCATCGCCCTCCTGGCGCACTACACACCAACCCGAACTAAAATATCCTGTGCCCTGGTTGCTTTCATGTAGGCGATTAGAAAATTCCAGATCGACGCCCATCACCGTGTTGTTGGCTAAGTCTCGATGTTCTACCGTATCACCCGCATCAAGCGCCAGCACAGTTTGCAAAGAACCGTTGTAGTAAATGCCGTAGAGAAAGCTACGGAGTTGTAGACTTAGATACTTATTCTGCAAACCC
>JAAUOQ010000359.1 GCA_012034795.1 Leptolyngbyaceae cyanobacterium CRU_2_3 | reverse complement strand
CTCTCAAGGAAGTCTGCCAATGGTTGAATGGATCACAAGTACGATGCAATCTCTGGGCTACCTGGGAATTGGGCTATTGATGTTGTTGGAAAACCTTTTCCCACCCATTCCTTCGGAACTGATCATGCCGTTGGCAGGATTTACAGCAGCAAAGGGAGACATGGCTCTCGTCCCAGCGATCGCCGCAGGCGTAATTGGCACCATGTTAGGAGCTTTGCCCTGGTATTACATCGGCAAAGTCTTGGGAGAATATCGGATTAAAAAATGGCTCGATCGCCATGGAAAATGGCTAGGAATTTCCTCAGAGGAGATTAATAAATCTCAACGCTGGTTCTATCGGCATGGCAGCAAAGCCGTTTTAGTAGGTCGGCTGATTCCAGGCATCCGCACTCTCATTTCTTTGCCTGCTGGGTTCAGCAACATGCCGATGGCTCAGTTTTTGATTTTTTCGACGCTAGGAACCCTTGCCTGGGTCAGTTTACTCACCTTTGCGGGATATCTTTTGGGAGACAACTACGAACAGGTAGATGAGTATTTGGCTCCTGTCTCCAAGCTCGTGCTGCTAGGACTGCTGATTGCCTTTGTGGTTTGGTTAGTTCGCAAACGCAGGAGCAGTCACTAGCGCGATCGCCCCGTCCCGGATCAGCTATCTACTTTTGATCTCTTGCAACGTATAAGCGAGTAACCCTTCACAGGCATCCATCAGTAAATTAATCACATAGTCAAACCCTGCTTCGCCCCCATAATAGGGATCAGGAACTTCGCGATCGCTATGGGTTTGACAGAACTCGCACATCAGTTTCACCTTATTGCCATAGTGCCCTTGGCGATCGAGCGACAAAATATTCTGATAGTTGCTTTTATCCATTGCCAGAATTAAATCAAAGGCTGCAAAATCGTTCCAGCTAAACTGGCGAGCACTGCCCCTTAAAACAATCCCTCGTTTAGCGGCTGCCACTGCCATCCGTCGATCGGGTGGACTACCAATGTGGTAGCCTCCTGTTCCAGCAGAGTCGCAGATGATCTGTTCCTGCAACTGCCGTTGTTGAATCAGGTGATTCATGATGTTCTCGGCAGAGGGCGATCGACAAATGTTGCCTAAACAAACAAATAGAAGCTGGTAGGGAGTTTGGGTCATAGGAAATTACAGGTTCTAACAGAGCCTTACTAAGGCTATCAAAAACTCAGCTAGCCCTTTAGCAAAGTCATAAAGAGCGAAAACTTTTCGATGAGTTGGTTCAAGTTCGGCCGAATTCAGTAATATGGTCAGAACCATACTGCATCTAGCGTTCTGCAATGGGTCTTTATCAAGAAAACGCTACTTGTAAACGCTACTTGCGTCAGTCATGGTTGTCACTCTGGCAAATTTTTGGTGTCAGGAGATTGTTGATGCGTTTGATTTCTTCCCGCAACCTGCTTCCTTCTCGCAATTCGCTTTTCCGCTGCAAATCTGGTTTAGCGATCGCCACTCAAGTTTGTGGCATTGGCTTGACGCTGTTGACAACGCCTGGATTGGTTTGTGAGCAGGCGATCGCTCAATCCACTGTTCCTCAATCCACTGTTCCTCAATCGTCTACTGCCGATATCCAATCTCCTACTTCTCAGCGACTCCTCTATGTCAATCCAGCAATTGGCAATGATCAAGGCAATGGTAGTGAAACTATGCCTTTTCGCACGATTACTCAGGCATTGCGGGTTGCAACACCCCAGACAATCATTCTGCTGGCTGCCGGAACCTACAGCCCTGAGACTGGAGAAATTTTCCGTTGGTCATGAAGCCCGATGATCACCATTCAAGGAGATCCAACCCTCACAGGGCAAGGTTTCCTGATTCAGGGTGGCGGATTATTTCTCAGCCCTACTTCAGCAGGTCAAAATATTGGGTTGCTAGGCGCAGATCGAGCAGTCCTCGTGGGTGTGACGTTGACCAATCCCAATCCACGGGGATATGGGTTGTGGACTGAATCTAGCGATCCAATCGTTCTTAGCAATACCTTTACGGGTAACGGACATGATGGCATTTCGACTGTAGGCACCAGCGCTCCCCTCATTCAAGGCAATATTTTTGTCCGCAATGGAGCCAACGGCATGACTATCTTTGGCAGTTCTCGCCCTCAAGTGCGGGAAAATCTCTTTGAACAAACTGGGTTTGGCATCAATATTTCTGGGAATGCTGCGCCGCTGATCTTAGCCAACCGCATCAGTCAAAATAAGGTCGGCATTGTGGTGCAAAAAACTTCCCGACCTGTGATTCGTGGCAATTTGATTGAGAGCAGCCAAACAGACGGGATTGCTGCGATCGCCCAATCTCAACCTAACCTGGGCACCGTAGCAGAACCAGGTAACAATATCTTCCGGGATAATGCCCGATACGACATTAACGCAACAGCCACTCGTCAAATCATTCCGGCTTTTGGCAACACAGGGCTGAGCGATCGCACTGTCGGACAGATAGACAGGGCAGGAACATCCCCTGGGTCCGATCCGATGGCTGACCCGACCATTGTTGCCTCGGTCGCTGACCAAATTCCTATCCATTCACCCATACCGCCCACTTCAGGGCTGATTAATCAACTGCCACCCCCTGTTTCGAGCAATATTTCGGGCAATATTCGTTCTAGTCTGACTCCTTCGCAGTCTTCTGAGCCAACCCTCTCGGCTCCTCTAGCAACGCCACAACCCAGCGCTACAGCCGTCTCAATCAATATTCCAGTCCCTCAACCTGAGTTGTATCCTGCTCTCGCTCGGCCCCCTGGCTTCCCCCTCCCGTTCAGCCAATCCATCGACTGCTCCCACTCTGCAAGCCGATCTACTGCCTGTACCCAATGGCGAAGTCCCCGTCGGCAACCTTGGCGATCTGCCCACTGTTAATGTCTTTAACGATCCGCTGCGGCGCAACACTGCTTCTAGCAGCCCACCAGAATCGTTGCGCTATCGAGTGGTAGTAGAAGCCAACGGCGATCGCATCCAGGATCTAATAAGGTCGATCGTGCCCAATGCTTTCTTGACGCAAGAGCGAGGGCAATCAATGATGCAGGTAGGCGCATTTAGCGATCGTGACAATGCCGAATCTGCTGTGAGAATGCTAAACCAAAATGGCTTGAGGGCGATCATCCGAAACATCAGGTAAGAGATAACAGCATCAAAACTAGCATTTGATGCCTGATGATACCTGACATTGATGGGCAGAGTAGTGATAATTAGATAGAGGCGAGTAGACGTCCTTCAGCCTCACTCCTGCTAGACACAGTTTGTCGGGTCATGCTCAGCAGAAACGAATCGCTTTCTCGAAGTTTTATGGGCTTGAGTTTCTTCACTGCCGCTTTACTAATTGCCGTGCAGTTGAGAGATATTTCAGCAGATAGAGATGGGTTAGCAAGTTCCGGCAAAAGCCAAATCTCTGCATCGCCAACATCGCTATCCTTGCGTCCTCTTTTATAGCCTTTCCAGATCAGCCGCTGCAGCTATCAGAGCGATCTGCTGCTCTACTGCCCGTTATTGCTATTTTGCCTCGTTCAGGGTGGGCACTGCATCTGCAAACTGCGCTAAATCCCAATCCACTGTCCCAGCGCTCCAGGCTAATTGTGGATTTGAGCGATCGCCAAGTCTACCTCTTTCAAGATGGCATTCAGGTAGCAAATTACGAAATTTCGATCGGACAAACCGGTTGGGAGACGCCAACGGGTGACTTTCGGGTGGTTAACCTGCAAACTGATCCGGTCTGGCAACATCCCTTTACTGGGCAACTGGTTCCGCCTGGTGCAGACAATCCCTTGGGTTCGCGCTGGATTGGCTTCTGGACTGACGGTAATCACCAAATTGGTTTGCACGGCACCAATCAAGCAGATCTGATCGGACAAGCCGTGTCACATGGCTGCATTCGACTGCGCGACAGCGACATTCAGACGCTTTATACCCAAGTCGCAATCGGTACTGCTATCCTGATTCGTCCCTGATTTACTTTGATCCTGGCTTGAGTAGAGTCCCGAAAAATTGCAATATAAAAAATTTGGGTACTGGAACTAGTACCCAAATTCAATATCTAATATGTGATTTTTATCTGTCAAACTTGCTGTTCACGCTAGCACTGCTGTGCCACTTCAAACTTGTGAGCATAGGTTTTTAGGAGTGAACTCACCTGAGTCAAGACTTCGTCTCCACCGTTTTTGCCAATTGCTTGTCGATCTGGGAAAAACTCAGGACGATCGATATTACGGGCGATCGCTTCATTGACTTGCTGAGAAATCAGGATTTGCAGGTCATCTTTGGCACGACCCCGCTGATACTCTGCTCCCTCCTCGGTTGTGGCATACAGGGGAGGCAGGCGGTTAAGCGCATAAGCAGCAATATCTCCCAAATCCAGGGTCAAATCGCTGGTTGCTTCGATTTCGGCCACACGGGCGATCGCTTCTGTCAGGACTAACTCTTCCATGACATTAATGAATTGCTTGCGGGGAACAGCGACGACTTCACCCGTTAGCAACGAACCCATCAGGCGATCGAGCGCCATATATTCCTCAATAGAGAGTTCGGAAGCAGTATCACAGATACGCCCTACCTCTGCTTCCATTGCGGGTGTTAAGTAACCATCTTGTAGAGCCTGTTCAACAATTCTTTCGATACTCATAAGGCTTTTATGCTCCACAGCACAGTGGATATAGCAAAACATCGATTTCTGGGCTTAGTGTGCCCCAGATTAGGAAAAGATCACCGCCAGATCAGCGAATTGAATATGAGGATTCTGTCAAGAGCCAGTGGTCTATCAAGAAAAAATTGAGGGGTCGTTTGAGTATCTTCTCACGTCGCGATCGCGACGTGAGCACTTACAAA